>JAEUHO010000441.1 GCA_016795345.1 Planctomycetia bacterium
GGGCCCGCCCTGCTCTTCCGCCGCCCGCGCGGCGCGGCGTTCCCCGTGGTGACGAACCTGTTCGGCACGCTCGAGCGCACGACGCTGGCGTTCGGCGCGCGGCCGCGGCAGTTCGTCGAGCGCGTCGTACACGCCGTCGAGACCGCGCTGCCGCCGAGCCTCGGCAAGCTGTGGAAGCTGCGCGGCCTCGCGTGGGAGGGCCTGAAGGTCGGGATGAAGCGCCGGTCGAAGGGCCCGGTGACCGAGGTCGAGGAGGCGCCCGACCTCACCCGCCTGCCGGCGCTCACGTCGTGGCACAGCGACGGCGGGCCGTTCTTCACGCTGCCGCTCGTCTACACCGAGCACCCGACGTCGGGGAAGCCGAACCTCGGCATGTACCGCATGCAGGTCCACGACGCGACCACGACCGGCATGCACTTCCAGATCCACAGGGGCGGCGGCTTCCACCACCACGAGGCCGAGCGCCTCGGGCGCGGCCTGCCCGCCACGGTGTTCGTCGGCGGGCCGCCGGCGCTGGTCCTCTCGGCCATCGCGCCGCTCCCCGAGGACGTGCCCGAGCTCTTGCTCGCGAGCCTCCTGCTCGGCGAGCGCCTGCCCCGCGTGCACGGGAAGGCGCCGCACCCGCTCGTCGCCGCGTGCGAGTTCGCGTTCCACGGCACGGTGGCGGCCGGCGAGCGCCGTCGCGAGGGCCCGTTCGGCGACCACTTCGGCTACAACTCGCTCGCCCACGACTTCCCGGTCTTCCGCGTGGAGAAGGTCTTCCGGCGCAAGGACGCCATCTTCCCGGCGACGGTGGTCGGCCGCCCGCGCCAGGAGGACTTCTACATCGGGGACTTCCTCCAGGACCTCCTCTCGCCGCTCTTCCCGCTGGTCATGCCGGCCGTGAAGGAGATCTGGGCCTTCGGCGAGACCGGCTTCCACAGCCTCGCCGCCGCGCGCGTGCGCCCCGAGCGGTACGAGCGCGAGGCGCTCGGCAGCGCGCTGCGCATCCTCGGCGAGGGGCAGCTCTCGCTGACGAAGTGCCTCGTCGTCGTGGACGACCCGGCGGTGAGCGTCCGCGACGCGCGCGTGCTGCTGCCGCACGTCCTCGAGCGGCTCGACTGGCGCACGGACGCGATCGTGCTGGGGCAGACCGCCCAGGACACCCTCGACTACACCGGCCCCGCGCTCAACCGCGGCAGCAAGCTCGTGCTCCTCGCGACGGGCGCGGCGAAGCGCACCCTGCCCTCGACGTTCTCGGGCGACCTGCCCGCGGGCATCGCGCGCGCGGTGCCCTTCGCCCGCGGGTGCCTCGTGGTGCAGGGCCGGCCGTTCGCCGACGACCGCGACACCGCGGTCCGCGCCGCGCGGCACCCCGCCTTCGCCGACTGGCCCCTGCTCGTCCTCGTGGACGACGCCGACGAGGCGTCGCGCAGCCCCGAGCTCTTCCTCTGGACGACGTTCACGCGCATGGAGCCGGCCCGCGACCTCCACGGCCGCGAGGCGGTCACCGCGCGGTTCCACACGGGCCTGCTCGCGCCCGCCGTGATCGACGCCCGCATGAAGCCGGGCTACCCCGAGGTCATGGAGGTGGACGCGGCGACGAAGGCGCTCGTGGACCGCCGCTGGCCGGAGTACGGCATCCGCGGCTGACGCCGTCGGGGCCCCGGGCGGCTACGGGTAGGGCCGGTCGAGCAACACGAGCACGTCGTAGAAGGCGTGCGTCAGCGCGGCGATGCCGAGCCCCCGCGTCAGGAAGATCGCGCCGAGCACGATCCCCGCGTGGAGCCGGAAGGTGAAGCGCACGGCCTCCCAGGGCTCGCCCCCCGCGCCCCAGTGGTGGTAGGCCGAGAAGATCGTCGCCGACACGACCACGGCGACGGTCGCCGCGAGCGCGCGGTGCGCGCCGAGCGCGAGGCGCAGCAGGTGGTGGAGGCCGAGGCAGAGGACGCCGCGGAAGACGAGCTCCTCGAACAGCCCCGCGCCCAGTGCGATCCCGAGGGTGCGCACCTCCGCGAAGCCCCGCGGCAGGTGGTAGAGGCCGATCCCGGTCCACTTGCCGACCGGCAGCGCGCGCGTGAGCCCCCAGGTGACGGTCTCGAGCAGCAGCCCGTACACGATCCCCTCGATCATCATGCCGGTGAAGACCGGCGCGTCGGTGCGCCGCGGCGCGCGGTGCCGCGCGACGACGAACGCGAGCAGCCCCATCGCGGCGGCGAGCGCCACGAGCAGGCGGCCCGTGCGCCCGAGGGCCGCGAGCAGCCGCCCGAACGACGCGGCCACCTGGTTCTCGACCTCGGGGCCCACCGTGAACCAGCACAGGAGGTAGATCGCCACCCACGGCATCAGGAACAGGACGTTGATCGCGGCGTCCTTGGTCCGGTCCACGTACGCGGGCGGCAGCAGCGCCGGGAGCCCTTGGCCCGCCGCGGACGCCTTCGCGGACGACGGCTTCGCGGCCGGCGCCCCCCCCGCCGCGGGACGCGCCGCGCGCGGGGCGGCGGGACGGCGTTTCGGGCGGCGGCGGGGAGGCATCGGGAGTTCGGGGCCGGGACGGGCCGGGAGGAGGGTAGAGCGTCGGTCGGGGGGGGGACGCCCGCGGCCCGACGCGCCGAGCGGTCCTTGGTGCGCCGCCGGGATTCGGTAGAACCGGACGGCACCATGAACACCGTCGCCGTCCGCCCGCGCCTCGACCGCCGCTACGACGTGATCCAGTCGCGCACCCCGCAGTACGTCGGCACCCGCGCGACGCTCCCCGAGGCCGTCGCGCTCGCCGAGTGGGCCGCGAAGTCCCTCGGGACGTGCACCCTGACGGTCTACGCCGCCGACGGCTCGACACCGCTCGAGCAGCGCACGATCGAGGGTCGTGCCCCCGCGCGCGCGCACGCGAGCCACTGAGCGAACGGTCGCCGGGCCACTGGATCGCTCGGTGGATGGGTCGCTCGGTCGCTGGGCCCTTGGGCCACGGGCCCCACCGTCCACACGGCCACGGCTTACGGGACCGGGTCCGCGGGAGCCGGGTCGCATCCCGCGCCTCGCACGCGAGGCCCGGCCGCCCGCGCGCGCCGCGAGCGCGGGGACACGCCGCGGCAACGACGACGCGCCCCGCGACGCGCACGCCACCATCGGCCCGGAGGCGCGCGGGCCTCGCGGTCCCGAGGGTCGGGGATCGGACCACGGCGGTCCGGGCCGTGACGTCGCGCTCCGCGGATTCCGGCGCGCCGACCCGCCGGCAGGCCTATCGTAGAACTACGATGAAGCGCCGCCGCCCCGTCCGCTGCGCCCCGGGCGCGTGCCCGACCCCGACGCCGCGCCGCGCGGCCGCCGACGACGACCGCGCGTTCGCCGCGTGGTGCAAGGCGGCGGGCCATCCCGCGCGGCTGCGCATCCTGCGGCTGCTCGCCCATCGCACGACGTGCGTGTGCGGCGACCTCGTCGACGCGCTGCCGCTCGCCCAGTCCACGGTCTCGCAGCACTTGAAGGTGCTGAAGCAGGCCGGCCTCGTGCGCGGGACCATCGACGGCCCGCGCGTGTGCTACTGCATCGACCCGGCGGTCCTCCGCCGGTGGAAGGCGCTCGTCGCGGCGCTCTGACGGCGCCGCAGGAGGAGTCCCCCATGCCCCGTCGCCTCGAGGTCTTCGACCCCGCGCTCTGCTGCGCCACGGGCGTGTGCGGCCCCACGTCGGACCCCGACCTCGCGCGGTTCGCGGGCGACCTGGCCCGGCTGCGCCGCCAGGACGTGGCCATCGAGCGGCACAACCTCGCGCAGGACCCGGGCGCGTTCGCCGACCACCCCGCGGTGCGCGCGGAGCTCGAGAAGGCGGGCGTCGCGTGCCTGCCGGTCGTGCTCGCCGACGGCCGCGTGCTGGCCACCGGCCGCTACCCGTCGCGGGCCGAGCTGGTCGCGGCGGTCGGCCTGCCGGACCCCACGGTGGCCCGTGCCTGACGACCGCTCCCTCGCCGCGCTCGTCCCCGACGCGACGCGCGCCTTCTTCCTGACGGGGAAGGGCGGCGGCGGCAAGACGTCGGTCGCGTGCGCGACGGCGCTGCGGTTCGCCGACGCCGGCCGCCGCGTCCTCCTCGTGAGCACCGACCCGGCGTCGAACCTCGACGAGGTGCTCGGCCTCGCCCTCGACGGCGCGCCGCGCGCGGTCCCGGGCGCGCCGGGGCTCTTCGCGACGAACGTCGACCCGGTCGCGACCGCGAAGGCCTACCGCGAGAAGCTGCTGGCGCCGTACCGCGGCGTGCTGCCCGCCGAGGCGGTCGCGAGCGTCGAGGAGCAGCTGTCGGGGGCGTGCACGGTCGAGGTCGCGGCGTTCGAGCACTTCGCCCGCCTCCTCGCCGCGCCCGACGCGACCGCCGGCTTCGACCACGTCGTGTTCGACACGGCGCCGACGGGCCACACGCTCCGGCTCCTCGAGCTGCCCGCCGCGTGGACGCGGTTCCTCGACGCGTCGGCGTCCGGCGCGTCGTGCCTCGGCCCGCTCTCGGCCCTCACCGCGCAGCGCGGGCTGTACGCGGCGGCGCGCGACGCGCTCGCCGACCCGGCGGTCACCACGGTGGTGCTGGTGGCGCGCCCCGACCGCGCGTCGCTCGCGGAGGCCGAACGCGCGCGGGAGGAGCTCGCGGCGCTGGGCGTCCGCCGGGTCCGGTTCGTCCTCAACGGCGTCTTCGCGGCCACGGACCCGCGCGACCCGGTGGCGCGCGACCACGAGGCCCGCGGCCGCGCCGCGGTCGCTACGAAGCCCGCCGCGCTCCGCGCGCTGCCGCGGGTCACGCTGCCCCTCGCGCCCTGGGCCGTCGTCGGCCTCGAGGCGGTGCGGGCGTTCGCCGACGGCGCCACGCCCGCCGGCCTCGAAGCCCCGCCCCGCGCGGCGGCGCCGGTGTCGACGCGGTCGTTCGACGCGCTCGTGGACGACCTCGCGCGGCGCGGCCACGGCGTCGTGTTCACCATGGGCAAGGGCGGCGTGGGCAAGACCCGCGTCGCGCGCGACGTCGCGACCGCGCTGGCCGCCCGCGGCCACCGCGTGCACCTGACGACCACGGACCCCGCCGGCCGGGCCGACCTGCCGCCGACGCCGACGCTGACCGTGGACCGCATCGACCCGCGCCGCGAGGTCGAGGCGTACGCGGCCGAGGTGCTCGCGGCGGCGAAGGACCTCGACGAGGACGGCCGCGCGCTCCTCGAGGAGGACCTGCGCTCGCCGTGCACCGAGGAGATCGCCGTCTTCCGGGCGCTGGCGCGCGTGGTCGCCGAGGGCGAGGACCGGTTCGTCGTGATCGACACGGCCCCCACGGGGCACACGGTGCTGCTGCTCGACGCCGCGCTCGCCTACCACCGCGACGTCGCCCGCACCGCGGGGACGGCCCCGCCCGAGGTCCGCGCGTTGCTCCCCCGCCTGCGCGACCCCGCGTTCGCCTCCGTCCTCCTCGTCACCTTGCCCGAGCCGACGCCGGTCCACGAGGCCGTCGCCCTCGAGGACGACCTCCGCCGCGCCGGCATCCCGGTGGCCGCGTGGGTGCTGAACGCCTGCCTGACGCCGCTCGCGGTGACGGACCCGCTCCTCGTCGCGCGCCGCGCCCGCGAGGCCCGGTCCGTCGCCGAGGTGGCCGAGCGCTGCCCGCGCCCGGTCCTCGTCCCGTACGCCCCCGACGACGCGCCCGTCCTCGCGACCGCCTGACGCGTGCCGGCCACGCGGCGTGCGCCCCCACGGTTCGCGCTGCGGGCGGCGGACGACGTCCCGGGACCGCGAGGCCCGCCGGCCGCCGGGCCTCGCGGTCCCGGGCCCTCAACCGATCCCTCGTCGCCTCGGCTCGGGGCGGGCGCTCAGAAGCGGAACGTGGCGCGGTCGTAGACGAGGCGGGTCGAGAGGTCGCGCATGCGCGCGACGTAGTCGTTGAAGACAGCCCAGTTGGCGTGGGTGCGGTCGATGGGCTTCGGGCCGCGCCAGAAGTGCACGCTGTCGGCGCACTTGAGCGCGTAGTACGCGAACATGTGGTGGCTCACCTCCTCGCGGATGAGCCCCGAGTTCGTCAGCAGGCCGACCTCCTCGATGAGCCCGAGGAAGTCCCACTTGTCGATGAACGGCATCGCCTCGAGCGTCGGGTCGTCCGTGACGAGGAGCTCGGTCAGCCGCGCGAACCGCGGCTCGGCCTTCAGCCGCTTGCGGATGTCGGCGAACAGCTCCGCGCGCTTCTGCGCGCCCTGGCGGCGGTACTCGATCGTCGCGCGGGCGGCGGTCACGACGGCGGCGATGCCCGTGACGACCGCCGCCCACGCGCCCAGGTCGGCCAGCGTCACGTCAGTCCCCCACGTCGGCGGGGACCTGCTCGAGCACGCGGCGGGCGGCCGGGCTGTCGGAGATCGCGAGCCGGCGCCGGGCCATGGCGGCCGCGAGCACGAAGCGGCCCTTCTTGAGCGCCGCCTCGGCGAGCGCGGTCAGCGCCTCGGGCACCTCGTGGCCCTCCGCGCCGGCGACCTGCCCGAGCCGCACCGCGGCGGCGAACAGGTCGAACGCCGTGGGGAGGTCGTCGGGGGGCGACGCGAGGCCCGCCACGAACTGGCCCGCCTCGAGCGCCTTGCGCGCGACGCGGGTCCGGTCGCCCTCGGGGATCGTGCCGCGCACCGCCACCGCGACGTGGCGGGCCGCCTCGGTCCGCAGGCGCGCGACGCGCGCGGCGTCGGGCCGCGCCATCAGGGCGTCGTAGACGAGCCAGTCGTAGAGCGCCTCCTCGACGTCGGCCATGGGGCGCATCGCGAGGAGCGGCGCCGCGACGGTGGCGTACCGCGGCAGCGCGTCGGCGGGGTCCTTCTCGCGCTCCTGGTGCAGGTCGTAGACGAGCCGCCGCACCGAGGGCAGCACCTGGTCGTCGGGCGCGCCGGCCTCGAGGGCCGCCTTCCAGGCCGCCATCGCGCCCGCGAGGTCGCCCGTCTGGCGCTTCGCCTCGCCGAGGTACGACCGCAGCAGCGTGTTCTTCGGGTCCTTCGCGAGCGCCGCGTCGAGGAGCGGCACCGCGTCCTTGCCGCGTTTGCCGGCGACGTAGAGCCACGCGCGGCGCACCTTCACCACGTCGAGCGACGTGACGGCGTCGGGGAGCCCGCCGAGCCAGTCCGCGAGGTCGGCCCGCGTCGGGAACGACGCGCCCGGCCCCACGAGGGCGTCCGCGGCCTCGAGCGCCGCGGCGACGCGGCCCGCGTCGCGGCTCTTCGCCGCCTCGACGAGCGCGGCGCCCGCGGCGGTGACGGCGTCGTCCTCCGCGCGCGCGGCCCGCGGGACCGGGAGGCCGGCCGCGAGGACCGCGACGAACAGCAGCGCATGGGCCCGGCTCACTTCGCACCTCCCGCGCGCACGAACTCCTCCCAGGCGCCCGCCGTGTCGCCGCGGTCGTCGCCCGCGAGCTTCGTCAACGCCCAGCGGACCTCGGGCCCCTCGACGGGGTCCTCGATCGCCTTCAGCAAGAGGTCGGCCCCCGCCGGGTCGCCCGCGCGCCGCAGCGCCAAGGCGGCCGCGACGCGGAGTTCCTCGATCGGATCGCCGAGGTACGCGACGACCTTCGCCTTCGCGACCTTCACCTCCTCGGGCGTGAGCTCGGTGAGCCCGCGACGGACCTCGTCACGGCCCGCGGTGAAGAAGTCGATCGGCGTCTTCCCGCCCGTGGCCGCCTTCACCCAGGCGAGCCGGGCCTCGGGCCAGCCGGCGGCCTTCGCGGCCTGCTCGAACATCCGCGAGGCGATCCGCTCGTTCGCGCCGAAGGCCGAGGCGCGGGCGATGCACGCCGCCTCCATGATCGTCGCGAGGACGGTGGTCGTCGCGCCGGCGCCGTCGCGGCCTCCGAACGTGTGCGGCGGGCCGGACGGCCACGCGACCGCCGGCGGGGTCGAGCGCGTCCGCAGCAGCGCGCGCGCGGTCGCCCAGGCGCCGAACGCGGCGTCCACGGCGCGGGCGAGGTCGAGCCAGGCCGCCGTGGCCACGGGGTCGACGTCCGGGTCGGTCGCGACGCCGTCCACCGCGTC
>JAEUHO010000446.1 GCA_016795345.1 Planctomycetia bacterium
CGGCCCGCCCTTCAACCGATCGGCCCAGAGCGCCTCGGCGGCCCGGCGCCCGCTCTCGAGGGCGCCCTGCAGCGACGGCGTCGCGCGGTGGTCCCCCGCGACGTACAGGCCCGGCCGCACCGTCGCGGGCTTCGCCGGGACCGTGGGCGGGACGAACGCGGGCAGCGCGTTCGGGATGCACAGCGTGCGCAGGAGGCGCCAGCGCCGCACCTCGTCGCCGAACCAGCGGCCGATCTCGGCCCGCACGGCCTCGACGTCGACGGGCCCGGCGCCGAGCACCGTCACGCTCACGAGCGCCGCGCCCGGCGGCGCGTACGTCGGCGCGACCGCCGACAGCACCGCGAGGTCGTTCACCACGCCGCCGGGCTCCGCGTTGAGCACGAGGACGGGCTCGCCGAGCGGGTCGCGGTCGGCCGCGAAGTGCAGGCAGGTGACGCCGCGCATCTCGGGCACGTCCACCTGCAGGAGGCCGCGCGCCTCCGGGGCCTCCGTCGCCACGACGACGGCGGACGCGCCCACGGGCTCGCCCGTCGAGAGCGTCACGCGCGTCGGGGCGACGGCCTCGACGCGCACGCCCGTGCGCACGCACCTCGCCGGGAGCCGCGACGCCAGCTGGCGCGGGATCGCGCCCATGCCCTCGGCGGGCAGGGTCGCGTCGCCGAGCGCGAACGCGCGGAAGAGGTACTCGAGCAGCCGGCTCGAGGTGGCCAGCCCGCGCTCGAGGAACACGCCGCCGAAGAACGGCCGGAAGAACCGGTCCACGGCGCTCGGGGTGAACCCGCGCTCGGCCAGGCGGGCGGCGGCCGACGTCTCCGGGCGGGCGAGGAGGTCGTCGTACCCGAGGTCGATGACGTCGCCCCGCAGGGCCCCGACGCGGCGCTTGTCGCCGAGGCTCCCGATGGGCGAGAACACCGACGCGAGCGCGCGGAAGGGCCGCCGCCACGGGTCGACGACCCGGTGGAACCGCCCCTCGTACCGCACGAGCGCGCCCGGCTCGAACTTCGCGAGCGCCAGCGCGGCGAGGTCGAGGGCCAGCGGCACCTCGGGGTACGACGTCAGCAGCACCTGGAAGCCGCGATCGAGGCGGAACCCGTCCACGACGTCGGTCCGGACGCGCCCGCCGACGGCGTCGGACGCCTCGAGCACGACCACCTCGACGCCGCGGCGCACGAGATGCGTCGCGCACGCGAGGCCCGCCACGCCGCCGCCGACCACGACCACCGGGCTCGACACGATCACGTCCTCCGGAGCGCCGAGGCTACCGGCCCGCGCCCGGGACGCCTCCGGCGGCCGGACGGTTCACCCCCGCGCGCGGAGCACGGGGGCGGGCGGGCGCCCCAGCTCGTGGCGCAGCGCGTCGTCGAGGTCGGGGCGCGCCCAGCGGAACCCGCTCGCGGCGAGCCGCGCGGGCACCACGCGCTGGCTCGGCAGCAGCACGGCGTCGGCCATCTCGCCGAACGCGAGCCGCGCCAGCGCGCGCGGCATCCGCAGCACCGCCGGCCGCCGCAGGACCGCCCCCAACGTCGTCGCCAGCTCGCGCCAGCGCACCGGGGCGGGCGCGACGACGTTGACCGGACCCTCGAGGCCCGGCGTGAGGATCGCGTGGTGCACGGCCCCCACCGCGTCGTCGAGCGCCACCCACGGGACGAACGCGCGGCCGTCGCCGAGGGGCCCGCCGAGGCCGAACGCGAACGGCCGCCGCATGCGCGCGAGCGCGCCGCCCGCGGCGCCGAGCACGACGCCGAACCGCGCGTGCACGACGCGGATCCCGGCGTCGCGCGCGGGCGCGGCGGCGGCCTCCCACGCGCGCCCCACGTCCGCGAGGAAGCCGTCGCCCGTGGCGGCGTCCTCGTCGAGCATTTCGTCGCCCCGGTCGCCGTACACGCCGACCGCGCTCGCGACGACGAGCACCTCGGGACGGCGGGGCAGCCGCGCGAGGGCCCGCGCGACGGTCGCGGTGCCCTCCACGCGGCTCGCGAGGATCTCGGCCTTGCGGGCCGCGTTCCACCGCCCCGCGGCGACGGGCGCGCCCGCCAGGTGCACGACCGCGTCCACGGCGCCGAGCGCCGCCGTGTCGAGGGTCCCCGCCTTCGGGTCCCACGCGACGCCCGGGCCCCCGCCGCGGACGAGCGGGACGACGTCGTGGCCGCCCGTGGTGAGGAACGGCACGAGCGCGCGGCCGACGAACCCGCTCGCGCCCGTGACCGCGACGCGCCGCCGCGGGAGCGCGGCGAACCGCGCGTGGCGCGCGAGGTCGTCGCGCGTGCGCGCGTGGCGGAAGCGGAAGAGCCGCACCAGCATGCGCCGCACGAACGCCCCGCCGAACCACCCGCCGAAGGGCGGGAACGGCATCGCGTAGCGGATGGCGTCGCGGAGCACCGAGGCGCCGGGCCCGTCGGGCGCCACGTGGTGCTCGTGCCGCCACGCGCGGAACGGCCCCGCCTCCATCACGTCCACGAACCGCCGCCCCGGGTCGGCGTCGCACATGCGCGCGCGCCACCGCCGCATGCCGGGCGGGCCGGGCACCTTCATCACGAGGACGCCGTCCTCGACGGTGCCCTCGCGGTGCAGCACCTCGACGCGGTCCCACGGCGGCGCGAGGCGCTCGAACGCGCCGGGCCTCGCGTGCCAGGCCCAGAGTTCCTCCACCGGGACGTCGAACCGAGCCGTCGCCTCGAAGCGGCCCGGCGCCACGACGGGGCCCGGCGCCGACGCGCCGTCCCCGGGTCCCGCGCCCGTCCCCCGCGGCTCGCGGGTCACTTCGTGGCGAGGAGCCCGACGAGCAGCTCCTGCACCTGCGCCTCGACGGCGAGCGGCGTCCCCTCCCACACGACCTTGCCCGCGCGGTCGATGACGTACGCGGTCGGGAAGGCGCGGATCGAGAACGCGTGCAGCGACGAGCCCTCGGCGTCGTGGAGGTACGCGAACCGCAGCCCCTGCTCGCGGATCGCCTTCGTCGCCTCGGCCTCGGTGGCCATGCGGCCGTTGTTCACGTACACGACCGAGAGGCCCTGGGGCCCGTACATCTCGTGCCACTGCTTGAGGTACGGCGTCATCTGCGCGCACGACGGGCAGGTCTGGAACGCGAACATCAGGAACACGACCTGGCCGCGCATCCCCTCGAGGGTCGACGCGAGGCCCGGCACGAGCCACTTGCCGTCCGTGCCGAGCGCGGGCGGCGTGGTGCCGACGTACGAGCCGTAGAGCGGGTCCGTGGGGCTCGTGCCCGCGGCCTGGTGGCCGGGCGGGAGGGCGACGGTGCCGCCCTTCGCGGTCGGCACCGCGGGCTGGTAGGTCCCGGGCGGCGGCGCGGGCGGGAGCGCGACCGGCGGCGGGGGCGGCGGCGGCGCGCCGTCCACCGGCTCCCAGCCGGAGGCGGGCGGCGGGTCCTGCGGCGGCGGCGAGCCCTCGGCGCCCACGGGCTCCCAGCCGGGCACGGAGGGATCGGCCTTCGCGGTCTCCTTCGGCGGCCGGTCGGCCTTCCGCTTGTCCTTGCGCTTCCCGAAGGACGGGGGCTCGAGCCCGTCGAAGTCGTCGAACATGCCGCTCTCGCAGCCGGTCAGCGCGAGCGCGGCGAGGAGGACCGAGAGGAGGCGGAGGGGGCGACGCATGGCTCCCATGATCGGCTGTGGACCCGGGCTCGGCAAGCGACGTGCGGACGCTCGGGGCCGGACGGGCGCCGGCGGGTCAGGACCCCGTGAGGCCCCGGTCAACGGCGGGCCGCGCCGCCGGGCGTTTCCCGTCGCCGGAGCGCGGCCGCGAGCGCGCCGAAGGACGCGCAGCGCACGACGCCGACCGGCATCCGGCGGGGCCCC
>JAEUHO010000452.1 GCA_016795345.1 Planctomycetia bacterium
GCCCTCGACCTTGAACCAGCGGATCGCGGGGCCCGGCGCGAAGAGCGGGTCCACCGAGACGAGGCCCACGCGCTTCTCCTCGTTGGAGAGGCCCTCGGCGAGCACGGTCTCGCCGCGGCCGAAGCCGAACTCGCCCTCGACGCCGAGGGTGAGCTCGATCCGCGCCCACGCCGGGAAGACGTCGTCGCGGACGTCGCCGACGCTGTCGGCGCCGCGGTGGAGCGGGAACGCCTTGTCGAGCGCGCGCGTCGAGTCCCAGACCTGGCCGACGTAGGGCTGGCCGTCGCCGACCTGGCCGGCGCCGCCGCCGTCGTTCCACGAGCGGGCGAAGATGTTGCGGGCCGTCACGCCGAAGTGGAGCACGCCCTCGTGCATCGGGCGGCCGGCGGCGCGGATCTTCGCGAGCGAGTCGAAGTTCTTGGGGTTGAGGAGCGTCTTCTCGCCGCCGGCGGGCGCGCGGAAGAGGCGGTAGAGCGTGAGCATCCCGCGGGGCCAGTCGGCGCCGGGGACGACGGGCGCGTCGGACGGCGCGCGGCGCGCGGGGTCGGGGTCCTCCGGGACCGCGATCCAGACGACCTCCATCATCCCGCCGGGCGCGACGAGCGAGGCCACGGTCGCGGAGCCGGTGAGCGCGTCCACGGCGGACGGGTCGTACACGCGGGTGGGCACGCCGGGCGTGACGGGCACCGAGCCGGCCTGCCGCAGCAGCGGGTCCTCGCCCTCGCGCGCGTTCGTGCGCACGAACGCGACGTAGAAGAACGTCCCCCACGCCTCGTCGAACTCCGCCAGCTTGACGCGCCCCATGCGGAACTGGATGGCCGGGGGCGGCAACGACGACGGCGAGACGGCGGGGTCGGCCGACGACGACGCGGTCGTGTCGGGCGGCGGGGGCGGCAGGACCTCCGGCGAGGCGGCGGGCTGGACCGCCGCGAGGTCGGCGCGGATCACGGGCAGGCTCGCCTGCAGGCGGTCCTGCATGCGCGTGTCGGCGGTGCCCTCGGAGAAGATCGTCATGCCCTGGCCGAGCAGGGCCACGACGGCGAGGCCCAGCACGGCGAAGAGCGCCATCGCGATCAGGAGCTCGAGGAGGGTGAAGCCGCGGCGGTTCACTTGGGCGCCTCCGGGGCCGCCGGCGCGCCGGGCGAGAACGTGGGCGACGAGAGGCTGCCGTACAGCCCGAACCGGATGACCGTCGAGGAGGTCGCCTCGGCGTCCGCGGGGCCCTGCAGCCGCACCTCGACGTCGGCCTTGTGGACCATGGGGTCGAGGCGGCCGTTGAGGAAGACGATGCGCGTCGGCGTCGGCGTGCGGAACAACGTCACGCCGAACGGGAGGCGGCGCACGTCCTCGTCGGAGCGGAAGATCCCCGACACCGTGAGCGTGTCGAGGGCGCCGACGAAGTTGGGGCCGGTCGAGAGCCGCGCGCTGCCCGACGGCGGCACCCAGATGCGGCTCGCGCGCTTCGTCGCCGCCCCGCGCTCGGCCTTCGTCCGGTCCACGCCGTTCACCTGGATCGTGCAGTCGCGGCCGTCGTAGAGCACCCGGAGGTGGGCCCACTGGCTCGCGCCGATCGCGCCGCCCTTGGTGGCGAACGACCGCGTGCTCGCCGACGCGGTGCCCTCCACCGCGTCCGCCGGGACCTCCGCGACCTCGAACTTGACCTCGAACGTCGCGGTGCGGCCGGT
>JAEUHO010000458.1 GCA_016795345.1 Planctomycetia bacterium
TCGGCTGCGTCGAGCGCAGTTCGCTGGACCATACCAATCTCACGCTGCAACGATTGGCTCAGCGGCTCGAGTGCCAGCAGTTGGAGACGTGCGAGGATGGCCGTGAGCAGATTGTTGAACTCGTGGGCGACGCCGCCGGCAAGTTCGCCCATTACTCGGAGTCGCTCGCCTCGAACGAGTCGATCCTGGGCCGAACGCAGTTCGGCGTACGAACGCTGCACGTCCGCGAGAAGTCGGGTTGTCTCGATCGCACCCGAGGCATGTTCTGCGAACAGGGAGAGGATCTCGAGGTCGACTTGGTCGAAGCTCCCCGCGCCAGCGCGACTGTCCGCGTACATCACGCCGTAGAGGCGCTCGTTCCGCAGCAACGGGACGCACAGCGCAGCGCGGAGGGAGAGTGACGCGATGCTGGGCCGTGCCATCAGCTCCGAGTCGCCGAAGATGTCGTGAACCAGCAGCGGGCGGCGAGTCGTCAGGACTCGCCGAATGATCGTCTGGCTGATGCGCGGTGCCGGATCAACGCCGCTCTCGGAGCCGGCCGGGCTCGCCACACGGATCTCGCTCGTACCATCCGCTCCAAGGAGGATCACGCAGGCGCGTTCTGCGCCCGTGATACGGCGTGCGCCGTCGTTGAGGGAGTCGAGGAGGGCTTCAAGGCCGGCGCCAGTCTTGAGGCGTGCCGCGAGTTCTACAATGAGGCGCAGGGCACTAGAGACGCGGGAGTCCCCCGACGCGCGATGCACGGGTCTCAGCGAGAGCTGATAGGCAGTCGCATACAACCGCTGCCAGAACTCACCCCGCACCGGCCCGGACTCGGTCGCTCGATCGCCGCTGGTCCAAGCATCAAGCAGCTGACGGAACTCCGTCGGAACCGCGCTTCCAGAGGGACTGGTGTAGCCACCGTCCTCGCCAGACCCGTGCAAGAGTGACAGCGCTTGGGAGGCTTCGGAGAGAGAGGCCGCGTGCTCTCCAGAGTGCCAGGCCCGGGTTGACAGAGCGGCATGGAGTCGAGCCGCCAGGAGCAGATGCTGTCGCTGCTTCTGAATGCGGAGCACGGAGCGAACGGCCGAGATCGAGTGCTCAGCGTTGGCCGTTCCTCTGCCGAGCGAGGCGAGCATCGCCGCCACCGTCAGTCGGTGCTCGAGTCCACGCACGCCGGACTCGACCGCGAGGAGATGGCTAACGACGAGCGGGTAGTCGTCCGGCGTTGCACCGCGAACACGACCACGGCACGCAGTCAGGAGTGTAGCCAGTGCCCGGCGCGCGGCTGTCTTCGAGCGTCCCTCTCCGCTGGCCGGAGCGGCATCCCCGGCCCCGCGGTAGCTGGCACGCGAGGTGGCCGCGTCGCGAGCAAGGAGAGACTCTCCCCAACGTGGATCCGACAGTAGCCTGCGAAGCGGGGTTCGACGGCCCAGCGCGATCGCCGCTTCGGATAGAGCTGCGCGCGCGCGAGTCCATCCAACCTTGGTGGAGTGCCGTGACGCGAGCAGCCGCCGCATGGCAGCGCGCCAGGCCGACAGGTCACCAAGATGGATCGCCATGCACGCGGTGTTCGCATCGGCCTCGACTGCGAGTCGGCGTTGGGCTGTTCGGTCCGCCAGCGCGCTGGCACGCGACGACGCCGAGAGCGCGAGGCGCGCGTTCCCTTGATCGTCGTACAACGCGCTCAGGGTCAGCAAGGACTGCGTCGCCGCTTCGTGATCCGCGTAACGGGAGGCAAGCGCCAGCGAATGCGTCAGCAGTTGTGCTGCGCGGACGAACGAACGACGCCGGGCGGTCAACCGTGCCTGGTTGTGCAGACTCCGCGACGCTCCGCGGAAGTCACCGGTCGCGAGCCGGATCCGCGTGCTTCTTGAGAGCGCCTGTTCCGCCTCGGTATCGCGCCCAACCCGTTGCAGGCAGATCGCTCGGTTGTTGCACGCCTCCGCGAGTAGGCCGTGCGCCCTTAGCCTCCGGGTACGCCGCATGGCCCTTCGGGCGATGCAGGCGGCCCCATGGAAGTCTCCGTACTGAAAGCGAACTCTGGCGCTTGCAAGTGAGAACGACGAGACCAGAGTGCGGCGCACCTCCTCGAGGATGGAGCTCCCGTTCCGAAGGGACGTCGCAACCAATGCGACTTCCTTCCGGGTGATGGAGCGGGCGTCGAGGGCGACGCGGGAGCGGAGGAGCGCGACCGCGCGACGGGCGGTCAGCGTCGGGTCGGAGGAGGAGAGCGGAGGCGTCAGGAGCTCGACGGAGCGGGCGTAGAGGGAACGGCCGAAGGCGTCCTCGGAGAGACGGACGCGGACCTCGTCGTCCGCGGGCGTCGCCGGCTTCGGGAGCGCGGCCGTGATCGTGTCGGAGATGCGGTTGCCGACCGGGCCCTGCACGAGCAGGCTCGTCGCCTGCAGGCGCGCCGCGGGCTCGGAGAGGAGGCCCGGCGTCGACGCACAGAGGTCGGCCGCGATCGAGGCCGCGCGGACGCGCGCCGCCGGCAGCAGGGAGGGGGCGGCCGCCGAGAGGCGCGCGAGCGCGCCGCGCGCGTCGCCCGCGTCCGCGAGGAGCCGCGCCTCGTCGGGGACGAGGTCGAGCTGCGGCCGGCGCGACATCGCCGCCAGGAGGGCCGTGCGATGACCCGCGAGGGCCTCGGGGTCGTGCTGCCGCAGGTGGTCGCGGAGCGCCTTCGAGACCGGCGCATAACGGACGTCGTCGCCGACGTGCGACCGCGCGAGGAGGCCCGCGGCCACGAGCCCGGCCAATGTCGCCTCGTCGGTGAGGGCGAGCGCCACCGGTTCGGGGGCCGAGTCGTCGAGGAGGGCGAGGCGGGTCAACGCCGCCCGGGCCTCGCGTGAGGTGGCGTCGAGCGCGCGCTGCACCGCCGGCGGCACCGACCGCGACGGTCGGTAGCTGCGCAGGTCGTCCACCATCCAGATCCATCGCGCATCCACCCGACGGACGTCACCGCGCCGGAGGCCCTCGGCGAGCAGCGCGGTGATCGTGCGCGGGAGGCCGTCGGACGCGGCCCGCAGGGCCTCGAGGTCCGGCGCCGGCAGCTCCATCCCGGGCAGGCGGTCGGCGACGAGGGCGCCGATCTCGGCGGGCGCGAGCGGGGGCAGCGGGATCACCGGCCGGCGAGGGTCGTCCGCGTCGGGGATGAGCAGTCCGGCCGGGTCGTCGGGCCCGTGGTCCACGACGAGCAGGAACCGCGGAGGGCGGCGCCCGTCGGGGTGCTCGACGCGCGCGAGCAGGTGACGCGACAGGACGCGCAGCCCTTCCTGGGCGGCGGGTGCGAGCTCCGCGAAGTCCTCGATCAGCAGGACGACCGGCGTCTTCGCGGCCGCGCGTTCGCAGAGGTCGACGAACCGCTCCGTGGCGCGCGACTCCGACCCGGCGTGCTGGTCCGCGGCGTCGCGGCCCTCGCGGCCGCCGCCGAGCGAGGCCTCCTCGCCGAGGAGCGCGCCGAGGCCGTCCGCGATGCGCCGCAGCACGCTGCGGCGGTCGGCCGCGCCGTCCCGCGCGGACAGCGCCAGCGTCGCGATGCCGTCGCCGCGCGCGACGGCCGCCATCTCGCGCAGCAACCGCGTGGCGCCGCTGCCCGAAGGCGCGGAGAGCACGAGGACCGTGTCGAGCGTCGGCGAGCGGCGCGGGCCCGGCGTGCCGTCGGCCGGCGTCGGCGCGACGTCGGTGAGCATCGCCTGGCACGCCGCGCGGAAGCGCGCGAGCGGTTCGGCGCGGCCGACGAGCCCGCCGCCGATCGCCGCGGAGACCGCCTCCTCCGGGAGGAGGTCGTCCTGCGCGCGCGCCCAGCCGGCCTCGGCGAGCAGGGCGAGCAGCGCGCTGCCGTCGGCGGGCCGCCGCTCGGGGTCGCGCTCGAGCAGCGCCGCGAGGATGCGCTCGAGGCTCGCGGGCGCGTCCGCGCGCACGCGACGCAGCAACGGCGCCGCCACGCGCCGGCGGCGCCCGAGCACCTCGCCCGCGCCGCCCGTGCCGTGCGGGTCCGCGCCGGTGAGCAGCCGCCACGCGACGAGGCCGAGCGAGTAGAGGTCGGCCCGGTGATCGTGCGGCGCGCCCTCGAGGATCTCCGGGGCCATGAACGCCGGCGTCCCGCGCGCGATGCCGCGCACCGGGCCCATGCTGGCGAGGCCGCCGTCGGTCAACGTGAAGCGCGGCCCCTCGGGGCCCTCCTCGCGGAGCCAGTTGCCCGGCGTCACGTCGTAGTGGATCAGCCCGCGGCGGTGCAGGGCGCGCAGCGCGCGCGCGCCGTCCTCGAGGAACCGGAGCACCTCGTCCACCGGCCTCGGCAGCTCGACGTGATCGAGGCTGTGGCCCGGCACGTACCGCGAGACCTGGAACCGGCCGTGCTCGTCGAGCCGCCCCTCGTCGAGGATCTCGGCCCACGACGGGTGCATCAACCAGCGCAACACCTCGGCCGCCGGCTCCGGGTCGCCGGCGCCGACGATCGCCTCGAGGCGCTTCACCGCGACGCGGCGCCCGCCGTTCAGCAGGTCCTCGGCCAGGTCCACCGTGCCGTGCGCACCGGCGCCCAGCGTCCGCAGGACGCGGTACCGTCCCGCGATGATCCGAGCGTCTTCGTCGGCCGCGGTCATGACGGAACGAGCCCCCGCCGGGTGATCCCGGCCGGGTCCTATCGGCGTGCGCGTGGTCCGCGCCTTAGCCTTCCGTCCCAGACCGGACCGAACAGGAGCCTGACGGGCCCCCGCGCCGGCCGAACGGCCCCGTCACGGGCGCGGGCGGGGCAGCGACGCCCGCAGCCGCGTCACCTCCGCCGCCACGGCGTCCGCGAACCCCTGATCGCGCTCCCGCGACGGCGCGCCGGCGTACGCGAGCGGCGTCCCGAACGCGATGCGGACGTCCGATCGCCGCAACCACTTCGCGCCGCGCGGCCACGCGCGCATCGACCCGTCGATCGCGACCGGCACCACGGGGGCGCGCCCGCGGCGCGCGAGGTAGCCGATGCCGCGCTGGAAGCGGTGCATCGACCCGTCGAGCGACAGCCTCCCCTCCGGGAACACGACGACCGTCCGCCCGAGGCGCAGCAGCGCGGCCGCCCGCCGCATGGACGCGAACGCCAGGCGACCCCGCGCGACGGGGATCGCGCCGACCAGCTCGAAGAACGCGCGCGCGACCGGCACCGCGTAGAAGTCGTTCGTCATCACGAACGTGAGGTGGCGGCGCACCACGAGCTGGACCAGCGCCGGGTCGAGGTAGCTCTGGTGGTTCGGGCAGAGCAGCACGCCCGACGTCGGGAGCGCGTGCATCGCCCCGACCCGCCGCACACGGAACAGGGGCCGGAAGAGCAGCCGCGCGAACCCTTCGATGCCGCGGTAGATGACCTCGTACAGCCGCCGCCACGCCCGTGCGAACGGGGGCGGCGGAGGCTGTCGAAGGGACCGCGAGGCCCGCGCGCCGTTCGTGCCGTCGCGCGCTTGGGCCGGGTCGTCGATCACTCCGGCGGCAGCGGCGGCTTGCCCGTCGTCGGCGGCTTGCACGCGTCGCGGCGCTTGTCGATCTCCTGGTACGCGCGGCCGATCGTGCGGCGCTGGGCGCTGCCCTCGGGGAGCATGCGGACGAGCTCGGCGTACGTGCGGCACGCGCGGTCGGCGGCCTCGCAGTCCTTGCCGCCCGACATGTCGAACAGCGCGATGAACACCGCGGCCTGGTTCTCCATGGCCCGCAGGACCACCGTCGTGTCGGTCACGTCGGCGCGGTACTTCACCGAGACGCGCAGGTAGTGGAGGATCGCCTCGTTCTCGAGCTTGGCCTTGGCCTCGTTCAGCTGCTTCGCGTCCTTCAGCGTCCGCGCCTCGGTGAGCGCGACGTCGCCGAGGCCGTTGTAGGCGCCGGCGAGCACGTCGGCGTCGCGCGACTCGGTGGCCTGCACGAAGTACGGGCGGGCCTCCTTGTCCTTGCGGAGCGCGAGGAGGCAGTTGCCGAGGCCGACCTGGCAGCGCTGCTTCGTCACGAGGACGGCCGCCGCCTCCTTCTCGCGCTCCATCGAGGCGATCAGCACGCGGTACTCGCTCGCCGCCTGCTCGTACTTGCGCTGGAGTTCGAGCGTGAGGCTCACCTTCGTGTACTGCGCGCGGTAGCTGTCGCGCACGTTCATGGCGGGCGCGTTCTTCACGGCGTCGAGCGCCGCGCCGGCCCCGGCGATGTCGCCCTTGATGGCGGCCACCTTCGCCTTGAGGATCTGGGCGTCGCAGAAGTAGAAGGTCTTCGGGAAGGCCCCGAGGAGCTCGTCGGCCGCCGCCGTCGCGCGACCGGCGTCGCCGGTGCCCTCCGCCGCCTGCATGGCGCGGTAGAGCGCCTCCTGCTTCGCGTAGTCCTTGAGCTCGCCCGCCGCGGCGCGGAACCCCTCGGACGCCTCGACGAACAGCTTGCTGCTGGCGTCGTTCATCGCCTGCGCGAACGTCTCGTTGCGGGCGGCGTCGAGCGAGGCGAGCTGGGTCACCTGGGCGGCCGGCTTCGACCCGCCCTTCGACAGCTTCACCGTCTCGTACGTCGCCTCGACGATCTTCACGTCGTCCGAGGCCGCGAGCGCGTCCTGGCTCGGCGGGTCGATGTTCATCGGCTGCGGGGCGGCCTCGGGCCACGGGAACCACTTCTGGTCGAGGGTCTGGATCATGTCGGCGGACGCCCGCGGAGCGGGGGCCGCGATGCCGACGACGAGAGCGAGCCCCGCGAGCGGGGCGAGGAGACGGGCGCGATCGAACATGGAGGGCGCAGTCCTTTCCGGGTCGGGACGCGCGAAGCCCTTGGGCCTCGCCACCGGGACTCGGCCAGCGTACCGGGGGGCGGTGCGACGGTCAACCGCGTCCGACGCGCGCTGCCGGGGGACTCGCGGCGCACCGGGCCTCGCGTCCCGTCGCACCGGATCGCGGCCCCGGGGGCGCTCCACCCGGTCCCCCGGGCGGGGTCACGCCGGCGGCGGTTCGCCGCCCTCGCCGCGCCGCCGCGCGGCGATCCGCACCATCTCCTCGAGCGGCAGGCGCATCGTCCGCAGGCCGTCGAGCCGGCGCCGGCGGTGCGCGATCAGCTCGGCGACGATCGACACCGCGATCTCGCCGTGGGTCGCGCTGCCGACGTCGAGCCCGATGGGGGCGTGGAGGCGCGCGAGGTCCACGCCCTCGAGGCGGCCGGCGTCGCGGAGCCGGCCGAGGATCCCGCGCACCTTCACCTTGCTGCCGATGAGGCCCACGTAGGCCGCGGGCGTGTGCAGCGCGAAGTCCACGCACGCCTCGTCCATCGCGTGGCCGCGCGTCACGACGACGCACGCGGCCGTCGCGGGCACCACGAGGTCGCGGAAGATCTCGTCGAACGACGCGCCCGACACCAGGCGGCGCGCCTGCGGGAACCGCTCCGCCGTCACGAACGCGGGGCGGTCGTCCACCACGGTGACGCGGAAGCCCGCGTCGGCGCAGATGGTGCACAACGAGCGGCTGACGTGCCCGCCGCCGAACAGGACGACGTGCGGCGCGGTGATCGGCTCGATGAAGACCGAGATCTCGCCGCCGCACGCGAGGCCCGACTGCCCGGTGGCCTCCTCCGTCAGCCGGAACTTCAGGAGGCGCGTGGACTCGTCCTCCATGGCCTCGCGCGCCGCGGCCACCACGTCGGCCTCGACGCACCCGCCGCCGACGGAGCCGCTGACGCTGCCCGACTCGCGCACGAGGAGCCGCATCGTCTCCTTGCCCGGCGTGCTGCCGGCGGTGTTGACGACGGTGCAGAGCGCGCCGCGCTCGCCGCGCGCGCGCATCTCGGCGACCTCCTCGAAGATGTCGAGCATGCGGCAGGGGCCCTCGGGGCCCGGCACCCTACCCGAACACCGGCCCCCGTCGGGGGGCGCGCCGGGCGGACGACCCGAACGGGACCCTATCAGGAACCCTGCGGGTGTCCGTATCGTCGTTCAAGGAGCCACCTCCACCGGACCCCGCCCGCCATGCGCACCTCGCCCCTCGCCCTGGCCGCCCTCGTCCTCGCCGGCACCGTCCTGTCGGCGCCCCGCCCCGCCGCCGCCGACGACGTGGACGTGCGCCGCAGCCCCGTGGTGCGCGCGGTCGAGACCGCGCGGCTCGGCGTGGTGTCCATCCGCACGAACGAGGTCGTGCAGGTGCCCCGGTACTACGAGTGGTTCTTCGACGACGGCCGCACCGTCCCGCAGGAGCGCGAGGGCTCGCTCGGCACGGGCGCGATCTTCCACCCCGCGGGCTACGTGATCACGAACGCCCACGTCATCTCGCGCGCGTCGAAGATCTTCGTCCAGCTGATGCGCCCGGGCGGCGTGGAGCAGGAACGCGAGGCCCGACTCGTGGCCGTCGACCTCGACAACGACCTCGCGATCCTGCGGCTCGTCACGGAGAACGGGAAGGCCGAGACGTACCCCTTCCTGCCGCTCGGGCGCAGCGACGACCTCCTGCTCGGCGAGACGGTCATCGCGATCGGGAACCCGTTCCGCCTCGGGATCACCGTCACGACCGGCATCGTCTCGGCCCTGCGCCGCTCCATCCGCCCGCAGCACTCGCAGGAGACCGAGTTCCGCGACTTCATCCAGACCGACGCCGCGATCAACCCCGGCAACTCGGGCGGCCCGCTGCTCGACGTCACGGGCCGGTGGATCGGCGTCAACACCGCCATCCTCAACCGCGCCACGGGCGCCGAGGGCATCGGCTTCGCGATCCCCGCCGACCGCGTGCGCGACATGATCGGCCGCACGTTCAAGCGCCGGCTCGTGAGCGGCGAGTGGACCGGCTTCGACGTGGACGCGAACAAGAGCGGCTCGCCCGTCGTGCGCGAGGTCTACGCGAGCGGGCCCGCCGGCGACAGCGGCCTCAAGGCCGGCGACCGCATCGTGGCCGTCGGCGGGCGCGCCACGCCGTCGCTGTTCGACTACCGGCTCGCGGAGGTGGACGCGCCCGTCGGCGGCGCGCTGCGGCTCCGCGTGCGCCGCGGCGACGAGGAGCGCGACGTCGAGGTCCCGCTCACCGCGCGCACCGCCGACGCGCTCTCGATCGCGAAGGCGCGCCTCGGCTTCGCGGCGCGCGACGCGGTGGCCGCCGACGGCCGCACGCTCGGCGTCGCGCCGGGCGGGGGCGTCGTCATCACCGAGGTGGTGCCGGAAGGGCCCGCGGCCCGGGTGCTGCTGCGCCCGAACGACGTGCTGTCGGGGCTCGGGCCCTTCAAGGTCCGGTCCGTCGAGGACCTCCTCTTCGTGCTGGAGATGATCCAGTCGAAGGACACGGTGAAGCTGCAGGTCCGCCGGCTCGTCCAGAACCGCTTCGGCGAGGTGGGGATCCAGACCCTCAACGGCACCATCGTCGCCGACTGACGGTCCGTCGCGCGTTCCGCGAAAGCCCGCTGCGACGGGGCGGACGGCGATCCCCGGGGTACGCAAGGCCCGGCGGCCACCGGGCCTCGCGTACCCGGGGTTCGGTCCGCGGGGCGCGCGGTCCGCGCCTCGGAGCCGCTCTAGCCCGGTCCATTCACGAGGGATGAGCCGCGACCGGGGCTGAACGATGCACAGCGGCCGGTGGGGGCCGATGGATGCGACCCGGGCGCGGCGCGGAGGCGACGACAGCGTGTTCCTGCACCACGCCGAGGAGCCTCCG
>JAEUHO010000495.1 GCA_016795345.1 Planctomycetia bacterium
GACGCGGGTCAGGGCGGCGAGGAGCCGGGCGTAGCGTTCGGGCAGACGGGCGGTGGGCAGGGCGGCCATGTCGCGGACGGCCTCTCGCACCCGTTCGAGCGCGACGACGAAGCTGAGTCGCAGCGGTGACAGTTCGGCCGCCGGCGCTGCTCGGAAGAGCAGCATGCGCACGACGTTGTGGGCAAGGAACACCCCGTAGAGTTCCTGCTCGACGCGACGGGGGGTCTTGCTTCGGAACAGGACGGGCTGGTTGACGGTCGAGTGTCCCAGGAGGTGGGTCTTCGTCTCGTCGAACGCGGTCTCCTGGCCCCACCGTTGGCCGTAGGCGCCGGCGATCTCCTCCGCCGAGACCTGGGTGGGGTCGAGCATCGAGGTGAAGAGGCGGATGGCCTCGTGGCCGGGCCTGGGGCGGCAGGTCACCTCGCGAAGGTCCCACGTGCAGGGCAAGTCGGGCCGATGACGACGCACCGCGCGAGGGATGCGAATCCTAACGATGCGCTCGCTACGGCTGATGCGACGCACCGTACGGGACTTCATGTTGCGTTTGACGCGGACCACGAAGTGCGCACCCCGACCCTGATGGAGATCCCAGAGGAGCTCGTAGGCTGCGAAGTTGCGATCCATGACGACGAGTGCGTCCATGGGAACACCCTCGAGCAGGGACCGCGCGAGCGTCACCTCGCCGGTGCGGTAGGGCCCGAACCGAGTGTCGACGGTGAGACGAGTGCCGAGGTCGAGCAGCGTGACCATGCGAAGCATCGGATAGGCGCTCCGCCCCCGGCTGGACCCGGGGCGCCCGAAATGCGCTTCGTTGGCTTCACAGTCCGGGGTGCGCCCCGTCGATCCGTCCATGGCCATCAGGCGCAGCCCGCCCAGGCGAAGCCCCGGGACTTCGTCAAGGAACGCCTTCGAAGACCGGTCGAAGAGTCGGCGGACGGGCTCCGGGCCCAGACGATCCCGGGCCTGGGTGAGTGCGGAACTCGACGGCGGCGCACGCTCGGGCCAGTGGCGTCGGGCCCAGAGCGACTCGGCGAGCAGATGAAGCAGGTTGGTGTAGGAGTGCCGCCGGAAGAGTGCGAGCAGCACCACGAGCCAGAGGGCGAGAGGGGCGGGCATGCGTCGCTCTCGCTGCGAACCCCGGCCGGTTTGACGGAGCGCCTCCTCGATCCACTCGACCTTGATGACGTCGCAAAGGGCCTCGACCGAAAACTCCTCGGGCAACGAGTCAAGATCGGCGACGATGCCGGCGATCGAATCCATGGGCGCCCCTTCCGCCTTCAGGCGGATTTGGTCGTGAGACAACCCAAGAAGTCGGCTGGCGAGGAGGGGCGCTTCTCCCACCGGCGCCGCGCGTCGGTTCAAGCCAGGCGCGGACGATCCGATCTCCACAAGTACGGGTACGAGCGTCAAGCGGCGCCCTATCTTCCCGGTATTACCTCTAGCCCGGTCCATTCATGTTGGCGACGGCCCGGAACCGCGGGAATTCGACGATCAGGCGCGGGTGTGGCGTTCGATCCCGAGTCCTAGCCCGAGGCGCATGATCTCTTCGCCGAGAGTGGTGGGGCCGTCGGGCGACCGTTGGTCGGCGCGTGGTG
>JAEUHO010000499.1 GCA_016795345.1 Planctomycetia bacterium
GCCCACGAGGCTCGTGTCGGCCTGCGCGGACGCGAGGTACGCGTCCACCGCCGACTGCACCTCGCGCGACGCGGGGGCCACGTCGGCCGACGCCGGCGCCGCGAACGCGAGCGCCCATCCCGCCACCAACCCGGTCATCACACCGCGCATCCGTACCTCCCACGCTGCGAGGCAGCGCTGCACTCGTCCGACCGCGCCCGCCACGGAGGCTCCGTGGGCCATCGGGACCGGTCGCACCCGCGCACACAACGGAGGTGTCGCACCGGGCATTCCCGTCGCGGGCCGTGGACGCCAGGGACCGGGGGCCGAGGCCCCGTTCCCCCCGGGCCCTCGGTCCTCCGTCTCGCCCCCTGCGGTCCCCGCGTACCCTCGCCCGATGCCGTTTGCCTCCCTGCAGCTGAAAGAACCCCTGCTCCGCGCCCTCGCCGAGGAGGGCTACACCGCGCCGACGCCGATCCAGGCGCAGGCGATCCCCCACGCGCTCGCGGGACGCGACGTCCTCGCCCTCGCCCAGACGGGCACCGGGAAGACCGCGGCGTTCGCGCTCCCGATCCTGCACCGCCTCGCCCCGCCGCCGGCCTCCGGCCGCCGGCCGGTCCGCGTGCTCGTGCTGGTCCCGACCCGGGAGCTCGCGTCGCAGGTCGGCGAGAGCTTCGCCGCGTACGGGCGGCACCTCCCCTTCCGGCACACGGTCGTGTACGGCGGCGTCGGCCAGGGCCCCCAGACCGACGCGCTCGCCCGCGGCGTGGACGTGCTCGTCGCCACCCCCGGGCGGCTCCTCGACCTCGTGCAGCAGCGCCACGCCCAGCTCGGCCACGTCGAGGTGTTCGTGCTCGACGAGGCCGACCGCATGCTCGACATGGGCTTCCTGCCCGACGTGAAGCGCGTCATCGCGACGCTGCCGACCCGGCGCCAGACGCTCTTCTTCTCGGCGACGATGCCCGCCGACGCGCAGGCCCTGGCCGACCGCATCCTCGTGGACCCCGCCCGCGTCGCGGTCGCGCCGCCCGCGACCACGGTCGAGAAGGTCCGCCAGGCCGTCTACTTCGTCGAGAAGTCCGACAAGCCCGCGCTGCTCGAGCACGTCCTCGAGGACGACGCCATCGAGCGCGTCCTCGTCTTCACGCGCACGAAGCGCGGCGCCGACCGCGTCACCCGCAACCTCGTGGGCGGCGGCATCCGCGCCGCGGCGATCCACGGCGACAAGTCGCAGGGCCACCGCGAGCGCGCGCTGGGCTCGTTCCGCGAGGGAGGCGCGCGCGTGCTCGTCGCCACCGACATCGCGGCGCGCGGCATCGACGTCGAGGGCATCACCCACGTCGTCAACTACGACGTGCCCAACGTGCCCGAGACGTACGTCCACCGCATCGGCCGCACGGCGCGCGCAGGGGCCGACGGCGTCGCGCTCGCGTTCTGCGACCCCACCGAGGACGCGTACCTGCGCGACATCGAGAAGGCGATCCGCCTCCGGATCCCCGTCGTCGAGGACCATCCGTACAAGCGCAACCTCGGGGCCCACGGCCGGCCCGTCGCGCGCGCGCCCCACGGCACGGCGCCGCGTGCCCCCGCGACCCCGCCGCCGCCGCGGCCCGAGGGCGTCCCCGCGCCGTGGACCGACGGCGGCGAGATGCCGCCCGTCGCCCCGCCGTCGTCGCGGCCGACCCACGGCTACCGCGCGCCCGCGGACCGCCCGCACCGCCCCCACGACCAGCGCGCGTTGGGCCGCCCCGCGCACGGCCGTCCGACGCAGGGCCGCCCCCACCAGGGCCACGGGGGCCACGGCCGTCCCGCGCACGGGCGCCCGACGGGCGGCGGCGCCGCGCGCGGCCCGCAGCACGGCGGCCCCGCGCGACCGGCCCACGGGGGCGGCGGCGCCGGCGGCCCCCGCAACGGCGGCCAGGGCGGTCACGGCGGCCCCGCGCACCGCTCGCCGTCGCACCGCAATCCGTCGAGCGGCGGCGGTCGGGGCGGCGGTCGGAGCCGGGGACCGCGAGGCCCGCGCGGCGGCCGACGCTGACCCACCCGGCGCCCGGGACGCGAGGCCCGCGGGCCTCGCGTCCCCCCGCCGCGTAGGCTCGCGTCCATGCCGGCCGAGTGGATCGTCGAGCGCACCACGAACCCGCGGTTCCCCTACCGCATCCGCATCGAGCAGGACGGGCGCGTGCTCGTCGTCGTGCGCGCGCGCGACGCGTGGCCGGGCGCGGGCACCAGCGTGTTCTGCCTCCGCGAGCGGACGCTCCTCCCCGACGAGGAGCTGACGCCGCACGAGCGCGTGCCGGTGGCCCACCTCGCGCGCATCGGTCGCAAGCTGTCGATCACGCTCGACCGCCCCCACCGGAAGCGGTGCGAGCTCCTGAAGCTGACGAAGCCGGCGCCGGACGGCGGCGAGCC
This sequence comes from Planctomycetia bacterium, assembly GCA_016795345.1. Classification (GTDB taxonomy): domain Bacteria; phylum Planctomycetota; class PLA2; order PLA2; family JAEUHO01; genus JAEUHO01. Next base: position 2,392 of record JAEUHO010000499.1, read on the forward strand.
CCACGAGCACCTGTTCCTCCGGACCGAGCTCGCCGCCCGCGCGCACCGGACCAAGGGCCGCGTCGAGGTGCAGCCGACGAAGGACCTCGACGTCGTCGTGGACCTGCAGGAGCGGTACCCGTGGGCGTTCCCGGGGGCGCGGGTGACCCGGCGCCGGCTGCCCGTGGGCGACTACGCGCTCGTGCTCGGCGACCGCGTCACGGCGGTCGTGGAGCGGAAGTCCCTCGAGAACTTCCGCAACGACGTCGCCGCGATCAAGGGCCTGCACCAGCAGCTCGCCGAGCTCGGCGCCTACGCCCACGCGGCGTTCGTGATCGAGGCGCAGTACGCCGACCTCGCCGACCCGACGCGGATCGGGAAGTGGCCCGGGACGCACCTGCCGCGGGTCGTGGCCGAGCTGACGGCGCTGCACCCGCGCGTGCCGATCGTGTTCGCGGGCAACCGCAAGCTCGGCAACGTGTGGGCGCACCGCTTCTTCGCGGCGGTCGCGGGCGCCTCGCGCGCGAGCCTCCCGGACGCGGCGGGCGAAGCGCTCGCCCGCTACGCGCCGCGCGCCGCCGACGGGGGGTTCGAGACGCGGGTGCGCGTGGCCGTGCTGCAGGAGCTGCCCTCGAGCTTCGTGATCGGCGACCTGCGCGCGCGCTGCCCCGGCGTCGGCGACGGCCGGCTGCGCCAGGTGCTCCAGCGCCTGCGGGCCGAGGGCCGCGTCCGCGTGCTCGGCGTCGGCAAGCGCGCGCGCTGGGAGCGTGCCGACCGCGCGTCGGTCCCGCCCGCGGCCGACGGGGACGGGCGGTAGGATGCGCCCATGGACACGACCCTCGCGGCGCTCGCGGCCGAGGCCCTCCGCTTCCGCGACGCGCGCGACTGGGCCCAGTTCCACCGGGCCAAGGACCTCGCCATGGGCCTCTCGGTCGAGGCCGGCGAGCTGCTCGAGCTCTTCCTGTGGAAGTCCGAGGCCGAGGTCGAGGCCGCGCGCACCGACCCCGCCGCGAAGGTGCGCGTCGGCGAGGAGATGGCCGACGTGCTGATGTTCCTCCTCTATCTCGCGCACGAACGCGGGGTGGACCTCGTCGCCGCGTTCCACGACAAGCTCGCGAAGAACGCCGCCAAGTACCCCGTCGACCGGTTCCGGGGGAGCGCGCGGAAGTACGACGCCTGACGGCGGGGCCCGGCGGCCGGCGGTATCCTCGTCGGGCCGTGCGCCCCTCGAGCCGCCTCCTCCGGATCGCCGCCGCGACGCTCGCCGTCGCGACGCTCGCGGCCCGCCCGGCCGCGGCCGACGCCGGCCCGCGCCCGCCGCCGCCGCCCGCCCGAGGGTTCGGCGCGCCGCTCGCCGAGCCGGCGCTCGTCCGCGGGGAGGCGGAGAACCCGTCGTTGCCGTCGGCGAAGGTGACGTGGCTGCGCCCCGCGACCGCGACGGCCGACGGGCCCCCGCTGCCGGTCGTGTTGTTCCTCCACGGCTTCGGCGCGCGCGGGCCCGAGCCGTACCTCGCGTTGCTCGAGCACCTCGCCCGCCGCGGCGCCGCCGTCGTCTACCCCGTCTACCCGGCCCTCGACGCCCGGGCGCGGCACTCGCGGTACGACACGATGTGGCTCGGCTTCGAGGCGGGCCTCGAGGCCGTCCGCGCGTCCGGGGCGCGCGTCGACCTCGGGCGCCTCGGGGTCGTCGGCCACTCGTTCGGCGGCGGCGCGGCGCCGGCGCTCGCGGCGCGCGCGGTCGCGCGGGGCTTCGGCGGCGGCGCGCTCTTCGTCGCGTGCCTCGCGCCCTGGTACGACCTCGACGCCGACGCGTGGAGCGCCCTGCCCGCGCACGCGCTCCTCGCGGTCGCGGTGTACGAGGACGACGTCGTGTGCGACCCGGCGATCGGCGCCGGCTTCTGCGCGCGCGCGGCGACGCTCCCCGCCGGCCAGAAGGCGCTCCGCGTCTTCCGCAGCGACGCGCACGGCCGCCCCGCGCTGGCCGCCGACCACCTCGCGCCGCTGACCGCCACCGGCGTCGACGCCCTCGACGTCCACGGCACGTGGCGCCTGCTCGACGCGCTCGCGGCGGCCGCGGCGGGCTCGGCCGAGGGGCGCGCCGTGGCGACGGGCGCCGACGCCGCGGCGCTCGCGATCGGCACGTGGAGCGACGGCCGGCCCGTCGCCCCCGTCGGCACGACCTGGACCGAGGCCCCGGGCGCGCCACGCGCCGGCTTCCGCCCGGGCGGCGTGCAGGAGCACTCGTTCCGGCGGCTGCTGCGCACGGAGACGTGGTCGACGCTGCCGCTGCCGGACCCCGCGACGGTCCCGCCCGAGCGCCTGCCCCCGAGCGAGCGCTTCGTGGACCGGCCGCCCGAGGCGCCGGTGCCGGTGGGCGCGGACGCGGCGCCGCGGCTGCTCGTGGAGTCCGAAGCCCCGGCGGTCGACGGCGAGGCCCGGCTGGTCGCGGCCGGCGTGCGCGTCGAGCGCGTGCGCGCGCTGCCCACGCCCGCCCCGTTCGGGCAACGGGGCACCACGGCCATGCTGCTCGACGCGGCGGGGCGGTGCATCCTCTGGAAGCCCGCGGCGGACCCGCGGCTCGTCGACGTCGCGCTCGCGCTCCTGCGCGACCGGCGCGTCGGCCCCCGGTGACGTCTCGTCGCGACGCCGCCCGGAGCCCGGGCCTTGAGGCGCGCCCCGCACGTCGGTAGCGTGCCGATCCCTCGGAGGAACGTGATGCCCGGTCCGACGCCGAAGCCCCGCGACGCGACGCCGCGCCGAACCGACCGCCGCCCGCTCGGCGGCTTCGCGCGCGCGGCGGCCCTCGTCGGCGCGTCGCTCCTCGCGGCGTCGCTCCTCGGGACCGCCGCGCCGTCGCCGGCGCGCGCGGACGACGTCGCGGCCGCCGAGGCCAAGTACCGCGCCTGGCTCAAGCGTCCGTCGCTCTACAAGCGGATGCAGGGCCGCGTGGCCCTCGCGCGCACCGGCACGACGAAGGCGATCGGCCTCTTCGCCGACGACTACCTCCGCCCCGAGGAGCCGAAGGACCACGTCCGCTACCTCATCGCGACGCTCGCCACGGAGCAGCTCTCCGGGGCGCCCGACGCCGCCGCGGCGTTCGCGGGCTGGCGCGGGCGCGCGAAGACGCCGATCGACGCGTGGTTGTGGTACCGCGCCCTCGGCGTCGACCTGCTCCTCGGCGGGCGCGACGCGGCGACCGTGCCCGTCGCGCCCGGCGAGCCCGCGCTCCTGCGGGCCGCCGCGCTGCGCGCCCTCGCCACCGCGTCCGACACCGAGAGCCCGGCGGTCGTCGCCGCGACCCTCGACGCGCTGCCGACCGCGGGGCCCGAGCGCGCGCTGCTCGTCGAGTCGTGCGCGGCGGTGGCCCGCACCTGGGGCATGGGGATCAAGGACGACGCCACCCGCGCGGTGGTGGAGCGCATCGCCAAGGTGCTCGACGACAAGTCGTTCTCGCAGGACACCCACGACATCGTGGCGCGCAACCTCGCGAGCCTCTTCCAGACCGACGTCCTCGGGCCGGGCGCCGCGCCCTACCTGCGCGAGCTCGCCGCGGCGGCCGAACGCCCGGAGGGCAGCGAGCCGCCCGAGGTGAAGTACGCGCCGGGCCCGTTCTTCGGCCTGCGCGCGGTCGGCCGGCGGATCGTCTACGTGATCGACGCGTCGGACTCGATGCTCGTCCCGCTGACGCCCGACGAGCTGAAGGTGCTCCGGCCGACGACGCCGTCGGACCCGAAGCCCGGCGACAAGAAGCTGCCGAAGGCCGCCGACGACGAGGACCCGCTGCCGTGGCAGCGCATCAAGAACCGCTTCGACGCGGCGCGGGAGGTCCTCAAGCGGTCCCTGCGCTCGATGAAGCCCGGCCAGCACTACTGCGTGATCCTGTTCGGCAACGACGCCCGCCCGCTCGCCACCACGCCGAACCTCGTCGCCGTCGAGCCGAAGGCGATCGAGGCGACGGTGGCCGAGCTCGACCGCATGAAGCCCGAGCCCGCGCCGGGCGACAAGGCCCGGCCCCACGGCAAGCTACGCGGCGAGACCAACCTGCACGGCGGGCTGCGGCTCGCGTTCCGCGTCACCACCGACAAGCGGCTCGGGCCCGGCGAGTACGTGGACCTGTCGCGCACCGGCTGCGACGGCATCTACCTGCTGTCGGACGGCAACCCGACGACGGACGACTTCGTCAAGACGGACAAGCCCGACGGCGAGAAGACGGTGAAGGACCGCGAGACGATGACGCCGGTGGCGCCGACGGGCGACATCAACTTCCAGGGGCCGTACGGCGACCGGACGTTCGAGCAGTTCGACTGGGTCACCGACGACGTGCGCCGGCTGAACCTCTTCCGGCAGGCGGAGATCCACTGCGTCGCGATCGGCGAGGTGGACGACACGCTGCTGCGCGGCATCGCCGACATCGGCACCGGCCGATTCCGTCGGGTCGGCGGCGACTGAACGGGACCGCGAGGCCCGGCCGCGACGGGGCCGGCGCGTGCGTCGAGGCGGGCCCCCGCGCGGGCGGGCGCAAGGCCCGCCCCTACGGGTTCCTGCGAATTTCACCACCTGGCGTGCATTCTACGCCATCTTCGGGGACGCGCCCCGATCGCCGCCGGATCACGCCCCACGCGCCCGCGCGGCCCGCGAGCCTGGCGTCCCGGAGCAACCGACCGCGAACGCCGAGTCCCGTCGGCCCGCGGGCCTCGGGTCCGCAGGTTCGTCGCGCCAATGGACGACGAACGCAGGGGGCCGGTCCGCGCGCACCGCGACGCAGGCACCGTCCAAACCCCACGGACGCCGAGATTCAACGCCGAGAGCCGTCGGCCGCCGGGCCTCGGGTCCGCTAACACGTCACGCCGATGGACTAAGTTCGAAGCGGCCCGTCCGCAGCCGACGGCGAGTCGCACGATCGCAAGGCCCGCCGGCCCGCGGGCCTCGGGTCCGCAGGTTCGTCGCGCCAATGGACGACGAACGCAGGGGGCCGGTCCGCGCGCACCGCGACGCAGGCACCGTCCAATCCCCACGGGCGCCGAGATTCGACGCCGAGAGCCGTCGGCCGCGGGCCTACCCGACCGCGAACGCCGAGTCCCGTCGGCCGC
>JAEUHO010000518.1 GCA_016795345.1 Planctomycetia bacterium
TGACCCATTTTCGGGCGAGCGCCCGGGAGGCGCATCGCATGGAACGAGGAGGATCGCGTGTTCTTGACACGCGGCCGACGAGTGACGCCGCGAGGCGCCTCCCGCCGCCGACCGAAAGGCGGCAGTTGTTTCGGAGCAGGCCCACCCGTCCGCGTTCAGCGCGCGGCGAGGACGTGGTCGGCCTCGGCGCGGACCCCGTCGTCGGGGTCCACGGCGAGGGCCCAGTCGGCGGCGCGCCGCGCGACGGCCTCGTCGAGGCCCGCGAGCGCCCACAGGGCGTGGGCGCGCACCAGCGGCTCGGGGTCGAAGCGGACGCGGTCGTCGAGCGCGGGCACGGCGGCGGCTGCGCCGACGTTGCGCGCGACGACCGCCGCGTTGCGCAGGAGGCCGCGGCGCTTGGGCCGCAGGAGCGGCGTGCCGCGGAACCGCGCGCGGAAGGCCTCGTCGGTGTCGAGCGCGAGCGTCGCGACGAGGTCGAGCGCGGGCCCGACGCCGGCCTCGGGGCGCAGCTCGGGCCACGGCGCGGGACGCGAGGCCCGGTTGAACGGGCAGACTTCCTGGCAGACGTCGCAGCCGAACACCCACGGCCCGAGGCGCGGCCGCAGCTCGACGGGGATCGCCCCGCGGTGCTCGATGGTGAGGTACGAGATGCAGCGGCGCGCGTCGAGCACGAACGCCGCGTCGAACGCGGCGGTGGGGCACGCGTCGAGGCAGCGCACGCACGCGCCGCACGTGCCGCCGGGCCCGGGCCCCGTCGGCGCGAGCGGGACGTCGACGAGCAGCTCGCCGAGCAGGGCCCACGAGCCGCGGCCCGGGCGGATCACGAGCGTGTTCTTGCCCACGAACCCGAGGCCCGCGCGCACGGCGACCGCGCGCTCGAGGAGCGGCGCGCCGTCCACGAGGGCCCGGGCGTGGACGCCGCGGCCGAGGCGCGCCTCGAGCCGCGCCGCGAGGGCCTCGAGGCGCGCGCCGACGACGACGTGGTAGTCGAGGCCCCACGCGTAGCGGGCCACGCGGCCCGACCGGCCGTCGGGCACGTGGGGCGGCGCCACCGTCGCGTGCTCGACCGCCACCGTCACGACGGAGAGGGCGCCGGGCAGCAGCGCGTCGGGCGCGAGGGCCCGCTCGGCGCGGTCGGCGAGGTAGTCCATGTCGCCGTGGCGGCCCGCGGCGAGCCACGCGCGGAACGGCGCCTCGGCGCCGTCGAGCCGCGCGACGTCCGTCACGCCGACGACCTCGAAGCCGAGGCCCGCGGCCTCGCCGCGGAGGATCGCGTCGGCGTCGGTCACCGGGCCGCGGCCGCCGCGCCGGCCCGCTTGCCGAGGTGCCCGAGCAGGGCCCGCAGCGCCGCCGGGGCGCACGCCTCGCGCGCGCGGGCGTCGAGCGACCCGCGGGCCGCCGCCGCCGCCGACTCGACCGCCTCGACCACCGTCGTCGCGGCGCGCGTGGCCGCCGCGCGGCGCGCCTTCGTGCCGCCCCGCGCGCGCGCGAGGGACCGGACGCCGTCCGCGACGGCGCGCGCGTCCTGGACCGCGCCCAGGGCGTCCTGGAGCGCGCGCGCCGCGCCCGCGAAGCGCGCGAGCGGCTTCCCGAACGCCGGCGCGAACGTCTCCGCGGCGTACCGCGCGCGTTTCACCGCGATCCGCAGCGCGTGGAGCGCGGGGCCGTCGGCCGTCGCGAGCGCGCCCGCGACCGCCGCGCGGCGCGCGAGCGCGGGTTCGAGGGCCGCGGGGAGCCGCCCGAGGCCCGCCACCGCGAGCGGCGGGGCCTCGCGTCGGAGGACGCGGGCCGCGGTGGTCGCGACGAGGTCGGGCAGGCCCGCGAGCGCGGGGGTCGCGAGGGCGTGCGCGAGCAGCGCACGTTCGCGCCGTCGGCGCGCCGCGAGGACCTCGCGCAGCACCGCGAGGCCGGCGACGTCGGCGGCGCCCGGGGCCGCCTC
>JAEUHO010000568.1 GCA_016795345.1 Planctomycetia bacterium
GATCACCGCCCTCGTGGCGCTCGGCCCGCCGTGGGACGGCGAGGCCGCGCGGACGGCGCTGGAGGTCGGGCGCGACGACGGCGCGAACGTGGGCAGCACCGCGTGGGCCACCGTCGTGAGCGCGCTGGGGGTCTCGAAGGCCCCGTCGCGGGACGCGGTGCTCGCGTGGACGGCGCTCGTCGCCGAGACCGGCGGGCCGCGGGCTTCGCTCGCGCGCACGCGGAGCGCGGCGCTGGCGCCCGACGACCCGCGCGACGTCGTGCCGCTCGCCGCGCTGCGCACGTCGGGCCGCAAGCTGGCCGCGGCCGCGCGCGCGATGCTCGCGCGGGAGGGGTTCGCGCCGTGGCGCGCGGCGGTCGAGACCGACCTGCGCGAGCGCGCCGACCCGGACCTCACGAGCCTCGCCGAGCGCGCGCGGCGGCGGGACGCGGACGCGAAGGCGGCCGCCCTGCGCCGGCTCGCCGAGGTCGCCGGGCGCACGCGCACGGAGGCGGTGCCCCCGGAGGTCGTCGCCGCGGCCGTGGCCGACGTCGTGACGGACCGCGCGGAGGGCGCCGGCGCCGCGCTCGCGGCGTGTCTCGCGGTGCTGCCGGCCGACGCCGTGTACGGCGAGGCGATCCTGCGCGCGTTCGACGGCGCGCGCGCGCTCGGCGTCGAGCCCGTCGAGGTGGTCCGCGCGATGCTCGCGAGCGGCGACCCCACGCGGATCGAGCTGGCGATGCGGCTGGTGCGCCGCGCGCCCGACGGCCCGTACCTCGACGTCGTGGAGCCGTGGCTCGCGACCGTCACCGACCCGGTGGCCCGCAGCGAGGGCCGGCGCGCGATCGTGTTCCTCTACGCGGTGGGGCACGCGAAGGGCCTCGTGCCGCCGGCGCGCGTCGAGGCGTTCGCGTCGGTCGTGCGGGGCTGGGGCGAGGACCCGGCGGACCCGTCGGCGGCCGGGCTCCTCGGCGGGCTGCTCGACCTCGGCCCCGCGGGGCAACGCGAGGTGGCGGCGGGGCTGCGCGGGCCGGCGCGGACGGTGTACGTCGACCTCCTCGCGTCGAGCGCGGCCCGTCGCGTCGGCCCCGAGGTGGTCGAGGCGCTCGTCGCGCCCCTCGGGGCGCGGACGCCCGCCGCGGAGCGCCTGCGCGTGTTCACGGCGGTGTTCCGGTGCGCGGGCCCCGACGCGCTGCCGGCGCTCGAGGCCGCGGTGGCGCGGCTGGCGCCCCCCGATCGGGCGGACGGCGCGGCGCTCCTGCGCCTCGTCGGCCACCGGGCCTCGCGTCCCTGACGCCGCGGCTGCGTCCCCGCCTCGGGTGGGGCTATCCTCCACCCCATGGCCGCCGGGTCCCCTGTCGATGCGCCGCCGCCGGCCCCCGAGCCCGCGCGCTCCGGCGTGGACCGCCGGCAGCGGCCGACGCCGATGTTCTCGCGTTACCTGCTGTTCGGTCGGCGGCGCGGCGGGCGGCGTGACGGCGAACGCGAGCGGATCTACGTGGACCGGCCGGGGCCGTGGGTGACCGTCGCGTTCCTGGCGGTGTGCCTGCTCTCGGTGGCCGACGCGTACATGACGTTGTACGAGCTGTCGCGGGGCGCGACGGAGGCGAACCCGATCATGCGGGCGGCCCTCGACCTCGGGAACGGCGGGTTCGTGCTGGTGAAGACGCTGATGACCGTCGTCGGGGCCGCGTTCCTGGCGCTCCACAAGACGTGGCCGCTGGGCCGGGTCTGCCTGGGCATCGCGGTGGGGGGGTACCTGCTGCTGACGGCCTGGCACATGTACGGCCTGTTCGTGGTGCTCCGTCCGCCGATGACGTGACCTCGGCCCCGTCGTCGCGTACCATCGCCGCGTTCTTTCGCCCGACCGTCGCCGCAGCTCATCCCGAACGGTGGAGGGATCCGACCCTTTGAAACCGTGGCAACCCGGGAACGGCCTTCGGGCCGCCGCCGGGTGCCAACGCCGGCCCGCGCCTCGTGCGCGGGGTCGATGAGACCGACGTCGTCGCCCCGCGGGGCGGCGGCGGCGCGTCCACGACCCCGTCCCGGGGCGGCGACCGTGCGTCGGGCCGCTCGTCGTGCCGCGCCCTTCGTAGGGACGGCGCGCGGGTGCGAGGGCTGGCCGACGCCGGGCCCGGACGCCCCCGTGCCCCCGACCTCGCCCGCCCCGAGCCCCGCTCCCGAACCGCGCCCGACCCCGCCCGCGACGACCCCGGTCGGCGCCGGCGCGCGGGTCGGCTTGATGGCCCGCCTCGCGGCGGGGCCCGTGGTGTGCGACGGCGCGATGGGCACGCAGCTCTACGCGCGCGGCGTCTACCTCAACCGCTGCTACGACGAGGTGAACCTCACGGCGCCGGACCTCGTCGAGGGCGTGCACCGCGACTACGTGCGGGCGGGCGCCGAGGTGCTCGAGACGAACTCGTTCGGCGCCAACCCGGTCAAGCTGCACAAACACGGGCTCGCGGAGCGGACCGAGGAGATCAACCGCCGCGCGGTCGAGATCGCGCGGAAGGCGGCCGGCGACGCCGTGCTCGTGGTGGGGGCCGTGGGCCCGCTCGGCATCCGCATGGAGCCGTGGGGCTCCACGAGCGTGGCGGAGGCCCAGGCGTCGTTCGCACGCCAGGCCCGCGCGCTCGCGGAGGCCGGCGTCGACGGGTTCTGCCTCGAGACGTTCGGCGACCTGACGGAGATCCACGCGGCGATCCTCGCGTGCCGCGAGGTGGCGCCCGCCCTGCCGATCATCGCGCAGATGACGGTGGACCGCGAGGGTGTCGGGCTCTTCGGCGCGCGGCCGGAGGACTTCGGCCGGCGGCTCGACGCGTGGGGTGCCGACGTGATCGGCGTGAACTGCTCGGTGGGCCCGCAGGTGATGCTCGGGGTCCTCGAGCGGCTGCGCACGGTCACGTCGAAGCCGCTGGTGGTGCAGCCGAACGCGGGGCCGCCGCGCGAGGTGGACGGCCGCACCATGTTCCTGTGCACGCCCGACTACCTCGAGAAGTCGGCCCGGCGGTTCCTCGAGGCGGGGGCGCGGCTGCTCGGCGGCTGCTGCGGCACGACGCCGGAGCACGTCCGGGCCCTCGTGAAGGCGGTCAAGCGCGGGCGCGCCGTGGACGCGGGCGGCGGCGCGCGGGTCGCGGGCGTCGCGGTCGCGATGCCCGCCGCGGCGCCGGCCGGCGTCGAGCCCGCGCCGCTCGCGAGCCGGTCGCGGCTCGGGCGCGCGCTCGTCGGGACGGAGCGGCCGCTGCTGGTCGA
>JAEUHO010000578.1 GCA_016795345.1 Planctomycetia bacterium
GGGGGGGGGGGGGCGGGCGGGGGGGGGGGGGGGGGGGGGGGGGGGGGGGGGGGGGGGGGGGGGCGCGGCGGGGGGCCCCGGGGGGGGGGGGGGGGCCGGGGGCCCGGGGGGGGGGCCGGGGACCGACCGGGTCCGGCGGGACCGGGGCGTCGGAGGATAGCGGTGCCCGAGGACAGGGCGCGACGGCGGCGGCCGGGCCTCGGCTGCGACCCAACCGTGACGCGGGGACCCCACCCTGCACAATGCGCCGGCCCGCCGTCCGGCCCCGGCCCCGCGCAGGCTCCCCATGCACACGCCGTCCGTCGTCCGCCCCGTCGTCCCCTCGATCCGCCCCCGGGCCGGCGCGACGGCGGCGCTGCTCCTGGCCCTGCTCGCGACGGGGTGCGTCGGCGGCGTGAAGTCGGGCCGGCGCCCCGCGCTCGAGGCGCCGCCGGAGGAGCTCGCCGGGCCCGTGGGCCAGGACCCCGACGTCGCCTCCGCGAACCCGCCGGGCGGCCGCGACGAGCCGGTGGTCGAGACCCCGGTCATCCTCGAGGACCGCTACGTCGGCACCATCGGCGACCGGGACCTCGCCGACCTCCGCCGCGACTGGCGGCTCTTCCTGCGGAAGGACCGCGCCTGGCCCGAGGCCCGCGACCGCTGGCTCGCGCGCGGCGGGCCGTACCCGTACGTCATCGCCGAGAACCTGCTGCGGTACTTCCTCAGCGCCTCGGCCTACGGCGACCGCCGCGACCTCTCGTGGATCGCCGTCAGCGCCAAGAAGATCGGCGAGCCGTCCGTCGGCTACTTCGGCAGCCTCCTGATCCTCGACCAGCGCCCGCTGCAGCAGCCGGTGCGGCTCCGGGGCAAGGACGGCACCGTGAAGCTCGTGCAGACGTGGATCAACGACGACGTCACGCGGCAGCAGCTCGCGATGATCCTCGCGTACGTCGGCGAGCCGGCCGTCTCCACGCTCGCGAGCGACGCGTACCTGCGCGGCACGTCGAGCAACGCGCGGCGGTACGTGATGTACGCGCTCGGCCGCATCGGCTCGGACCGCGCGGTGGACGCGCTCGCGCCCATGTTGTCGGCCGCGGACTGGCAGGACCGCGCCACGGCGGCCAAGTCCCTCGGGGTCGCGCTCGCCGCGGGCCGCAACGAGCGGGCCCGCGCGCCGCTCCTCCGCGCGACGGGCGACCCCGACGCGTTCGTCCGCAAGAAGGTGGAGGAGGCGCTCGCCGGCCGCTCCAAGCTGGACTTCTGATGCCCACCTGGAAGGTCGCCCGTCCCACGAAGGTCTGCGCCCTCTCCGGGCGTCCGCTCCCGCCCGACGCCGCGGTCGTCGCCGCGTTGTTCGGCGTCCCCGAGGAGGTCAGCGAGGACAAGGTGCTCGGCGCCGGCCTCGTGCGGAAGGACTTCCTCGTCGAGGGGAACGACCCCGCGGCCCTCGAGGCGGCGCTGAAGGAGGCGTACTGCCACTGGCACACGAAGACGCCCCCCGAACACCCCGGCAAGGCGCACCGCCTCGACCTCGGGCTCGCCCGCGAGCTGCTCGAGCGGCTGCGCGCCGAGGGCGATCCCGCGCGCGCGCCGGTCATCTGGACGCTCGCGCTGCTCCTCGTCCGCAAGCGGCAGCTCCAGCTGGTGAAGGAGCACGCGCCCGTCGCGCCGCCCGCGGTCGTCGAGGCCGGGACGCCGGCCGCCGAGGCGGTCGCCGCGGCGCCCGAGGCGGCGCCCGGCGCGGGTGGCGGGAGCGTCGGCACCGGCGAGCTCGAGGTGCGATGGCCGAAGGACGAGGCCACGTTCCGCATCCCCGCGGTCGTCGTGACGGAGGCGGAGCAGGAGACGTTGCAGCAGGAACTGGCGCGGCTCTTCGAGTTCTGACCGGGCCCGCGTCCATCGGCGCGCGCGCGCGCGGCGGAGCGCACGAACCATGAGGACGACTCGCGGCGCCCTGG
>JAEUHO010000596.1 GCA_016795345.1 Planctomycetia bacterium
AGCTCGGTGCCCGTCATCCGCTCGAGCAGGTCGGCCCGGTCGCCCGCGTTCGCCTGGAGGAACGCCGCGAAGTCGCCCTGGGCCAGCAGCACCGACCGGCGGAACTGGTCGAACGGGAGGCCGACCCTGCGCGCGATCTCGGCGAGGGTCTCGGTCTTGGTGCCGGCGGCCAGCGGCGCGCCGGTCTCGAGGTCGGTCAACCCGACCTCGACGCCCTGCAGGCGGCCGCCGGCGGCGCCGCGCGCGCGGCGCACGGCCCACGTGGCCCGGTAGCGGCGCGCGTCGCGGCCGACGAAGTCGACCTCGGCGCGGCCCTCGCCCGCGCCGCGTCGGAGCAACGCGCGCGTGTCCTGGTCGCCGAGGCGGTCCTTCTCGGCCTCGTCTGCGCGGCCGACGCGCACCGCGCTGTTGCCGTCGAGGCGGGGCGTGCGGTCGTAGAGCGCGAGGCAGAGCGCGTCGAGCAACGTGCTCTTGCCCGCGCCCGTGGGCCCCGCGATGGCGAAGATGCCGACGTCGCGCAGGGGCGGCGCGTCGAAGCGGACCTCGAAGTCGCCCTCGAGGCTCGCGAGGTTGCGGCCGCGGATCGCGAGGATCCTCACTTCGGCGCCTCCCCGCGGAGCACCGCCTCGAGGAGCTCGTCGAACGCGGCGGCGAGGGCGGGCGACGGCTCGCCCCCGTGCTCGGCGGCGTGTTTCCGGACGAAGACGTCGCGCGGCGTCACGTCGCGCAGGCGCGGCGCGGGGGCCGCGTCGGCGAGCGCGCGGCCGTCGCCCGCGGCCTCGACGGCGATCCGCAGCAGGCGCGGGCGGCGGCCCGCCGCGGCGGCCTCGACCTCGCGGCGCAGGTGCGGCTCCGGGTGGTCGCAGCGCACGCGCACCTCGAGCAGCGGCCGCGCCGGGTCGTCCTCGGGGCCCTCGCGCGCGGGCAGCGCGCGCACGAGCGCGAGCACCTCGGCGAGCGGGCGCGCGCCGTCGTCGGGGACCACGAGCAGGTCCACCGCGCGCGGGACGCGCACCGGCCGGACCGCCGCGACCCGCTCGCCCTCGAGGTCGACGAGCACCACCTGGTGGGGGTACGCGCGCTCGGCGAACGACAGCGGCAGCGGCGACCCGCTGTACCGCACCGTCTCGCGCCCGCCGACGACCTGCGCGAGGTGGAGGTGCCCGAGGGCCACGTACGCGACGTCGTCGGGGAAGACGTCGACGGGCAGGGCGTGCTGGTTGCCCCCGAGGATGCGCCGCTCGGACAGCTCCGACAGCCGCGTGCCGGTCAGGTAGGCATGGCCCGTCGCGACGATCGCCTGCCCCGGCGCGCGCCGCGCGCGCGCGGCGTCGAGGGCCTCCGCGTATCGCCGCCGCACGCCCTCGATCAGCGGGTCGACGCCCTCGCCCTCCACGGCCGGCAGGTCGGCCGGGCGCAGGAACGGCATGGCGACGCACCATGCCGCCACCGTGCCGCGCGCGTCGTGCAGCGGCGCGACGAGTCGGTCGACGTCGAGCCCGCCGCCGGCCCGCCGGGGGAGGCCGCCCACGACGCGCACCCCGAGCCGGTCGAGCAGCGGGTTCGTGACGTCGAGCCGCGCCGGCGAGTCGTGGTTCCCGCCGACGACCACGATCCCGAGGCGGGGGTGGGCCTGGCGCGCCCGCGCGAGGACGTCGTAGAAGGCGTCGAGCGCCTCGGTCGAGGGGTTGGCGACGTCGAACACGTCGCCCGCGACGATCAGGGCGTCCACGTGCTCGTCGGCGATCGTCGCGAGGAGCCACGCGAGGAACCGCGCGTGCTCGTGGGTCCGCGGGTGGTCGTGCAGCGCGTGCCCGAGGTGCCAGTCGGAGGTGTGGAGCAGGCGCATGGGACGGCGGCGGGATCCCTCGTCGGAGGGGCCACGGTAGGGCTTGTCACGGAACAATCCAGCCGATTTCGGCCGGCGGCGGGGCGCGCCGCGCGGCGTCACTCCTCGTCCGCGGGTCAGGAACCCGTGATCCTCGTCGTTCCTTGCGGGGCGCGCCCCGACGCGAGGCCTCGGATCGGACCGCCTCGTTTCGTGACGGCGCCCTGGCCCCGCAGGGCGGCACCGGGTGGGGGGCGGGACGACGGAACCCGACGCGAGGCCCGCGCGTCTCCGGTCGGGAGGCGTCGATGCGAAGCGTGGCGGCCCGCTGGCTGATCGGGGCGTCGTTGGGGTTCGTCGGCGCCGTGGGCCCCGCGCTCCGCACCGGGACGGCCGCGCCGAGCGCGGCCCCGACGCCGGCGGTCCGCCGCGCGGCGGCGGCGAAGGCGCTGGCGTCGCTCGCGCGCGGCGTGCCGCGCCTGCCGGACGCGTCCGGCACGCCCCGGACGCCGTTCACGCGCTGCATCGCGGGCCTCGACTTCCTGCTCGCGGCCGGGCCCACGGCGACGGGCGCCGAGGTCGAACGGGCGCGGCGGTGCCGCGACGACGTGCTCGCCTGGATCGACGCGACGGCCACGCGGGTCGCCGACCTCGACGCGCGCCCGGCGCGGCCCGGCCTCTTCTCCAGCGACAAGCTCATCCAGACGACGTGGGTGCTCGGGGCCGCGTGCCTGTTCCTCGCCGAGGGGAAGGCGCGCGGCGTGTTCGGGGCCGAGGCGGTGGCCGGCGTGCGGCGCGCGGCCGCGCTCCTCGTCGACGTCCAAGCGCGCGACGGCGGGTTCGGGCACCACGCGCTGGCGCCGACGGGGACGCCCGACCGCCGGCCGCCGGGCCTCGCGCTCCCGACCGCGGCGGGCCTCGCGTACCCCCTCACGCTGATCTCCTGCACGAACGTCGCGGCGATCGGGCTGGCGGCCGCGCGTCCGTACGTCACGGGCAAGGCGGCGGCGCCCTTCGAGGCCGCCGTCGCGGCGGTCGTGGCACACCTCGAGAAGGCCCGGCTCGACAACGGCAACGTGCCGTACGACGCGGGCCAGCGCAGCGCCGGGGCCGATCGGACGGGGGCCGGGCGCGTCGCGGGGTCGGTCGCCGCGTTGCGGATGCTCGGGGGCGCGTCGGCGCGGGGCCTGCGCGCCAGCGAGGCCTACCTCGACGCGCACCTCGCCGACGTGCCGGAGGGCCATGGTTCGCCGGCGCTCAACGTGTTCCTCGGCGCGCTCGCCGCCCGTCTGCGCGGGGGCGCGGCGCTCGCCGCGTGGGACGCCGAGGTGCTGCCCCGCGTGGTCGCGCGGCAGCGGGACGACGGCTCGCTCGCGTGCGTCTGCACGCAGGCCGCGTTCGGCGTGACCTGCGACTCCGGCGATCCCGGCGCGCTCACGACCGTCTCGCCGACGGACGAGGCGCAGCGCACCTACGTCACGGCGCTGCTGCTGTTCCCGCTGCTGCTCGACGCCGACGACCGGCTGCGCGTGCTCCGGCCCGGCAAGGGCGCGCCGGCGGGCGCGGGGGCCGCCGCGCCCGCGACGACGCCGTCGGAGCGCGCACCGGCGACGGAGGGGGACTGAGCGGGGCGACGGCGAGGCGGACCCGGCCCTCGGGGTCCGCCGCCCTCGCGAACCCGTGCTTCGTGGCCGTGGGGGACCCCACGCTTCCGGCGGGGCCCGTCAGCGTCGGTCGCGGGCCGACGTCGGCACGAGGCCCCTCAACAGCGGGACCAGCACCCAGAACGCCAGGTCGCCGAGCGCCGCGGGCCCTCGTTGGAGGACGGTCTCGGTCACCGCGGCGAGCACGACGAGGAGGAACACGACCGCATGGCGGCGGACGTCGATCAACAGCAGCAGGCCACGCAGCGCGAAATGAGCGGCCATCGGCAGCGCGGCGACGTCGAGGGGTTCGCCGCCCACCCAGCGCACGGCGCGGGTGAGCGCCAAGCCGACCCCGAACACGAGCAGGAACCAGCCGACCGTCGCCAGGCCGACGTCGGCCCAGCGCGACGGGTCCCGCGAGGCGACCGGCGGGACCGACTCCGTGCGTCCGGCCACGTCCACGCGGGCGTCCTCCCACGACGCGACGGCCACCGGGCCTCGCGTCCCCTTCGGTCGGTCCGGCAGCCCGGGGTCCCGCGCGAGGCGGGTCGGCCGAGGGCTACAGGTCGTCGTCGGCGTCGAACTCGTTCCAGTCGACCTTGCCGTCGCGGTTGGTGTCGGGCGAGCCGCGGCGCGCGCCGATGGCCGGGAACTCGGTCGCGTCGAGGGTGCCGTTGCCGTCGGCGTCGAGCAGCTCGAACGCGAGCTTGCGCTCGGTCGTCGCGGTCAGCGTGACCGGCTTCAGCGTCTCGAAGATGGCCTGCACCGAGAAGTTGAGCGTCGAGTTGCCCGCGTCCTCGACCTCCTGGTGGCCGTTCACGCGCGGCTTGAAGCGCTTGGCGTTGCCGAGCGAGTCGACGATGCCGACGGGCGACGAGTGGTCGAGCCCCGTGACCTCGTAGACCGTGAACGCCGGGCCGCCGCGGACCTCGCGGTGCTCGCGGGCCGTGACGTAGCCGATGCGGACGGGCTTGCTCGACGGGGTGTCGCCGGGGACCGTGACCTCCCAGAGCCCCTTGGTCGTGCCGACCAGCCACGCGCCGCGGTCGAGCGACATGGCGCCGACGGGGGCGCCTAGGGTCGGGACCGAGTATTCGGTGCCCGCGGGGCGCGCGCGGCACCCGGCGAGCCCGAGGGCGGCGACCGCGGCGAGAGCGAAGGCGGCGGAGACGGAGCGGCGGGACATCATGGCGGCGTCGAGGACCTCCCGGGCAAGCGCCGTAGGATAGCCCGGCCGATCCCCCCCGGACAAGGTGAAGACCCGTCGCCGGGTCGAGACGGACCCCGCGTGGACCCCAGCCCCCTCCCCGACGCCCCGTCGCTGCTGGCCCCGGAGGGCCCCGTGGCGCGGGCCCTGGGGGCCTTCGAGGCGCGACCCCAGCAGGCGGCCATGGCCCGGGCGGTCGCCGGGGCCCTCGCCGCCGGCCGCCACCTCCTGGCGGAGGCCGGCACCGGGGTGGGGAAGTCCTTCGCCTACCTCGTCCCGGCGCTGGTCTGGGCCGCGCGGGAGGGGAAGAAGGTCGCCGTCGCGACCAGCACCATCGCGCTCCAGGAGCAGCTGGTCGGCAAGGACCTGCCGCTGCTCGAGAAGGCCCTGCCGTTCCCGGTGACGTTCACGCTGGTGAAGGGCCGGGGCAACTACCTCTGCCTGCGCCGGCTGCGGGCCGCCGCGGAGCCGACGGGCGAGTTGTTCCCGGAGGAGGAGGGGCGGCGGCAGCTCGCCGAGATCGACGCGCTCGCCGAGCGCGGCGCCGCGAGCCGGCAGGACCTCCCGTTCACGCCCCGGGAGGACGTCTGGGAGGCCGTCCGGGCGGAGAGCGGCAACTGCCTCCACCGTCAGTGCCCGTACTTCGCGCGCTGCGGCTACCAGGCGGCGCGCGCCCGCGCGGCCGAGGCGAACGTCCTCGTCGTCAACCACCACGTCCTCCTCGCCGACCTCGCGCTGCGGCGCTCCGGCGCGTCGTTCCTCCCGAAGGTCGACGCCGTCGTCGTGGACGAGGCCCACGACCTCGAGGACGCCGCCGCCGAGACCCTCGGCGCCCGCGTCGGGACGCGCGGCGTGCAGCAGACGCTCTCGCGGCTCTGGAACGAGCGTCGCGCCACGGGCCTCCTCGCCCGGCACCCCGACCCCGCGCTCCGGTCCCTCGTGGACGACGCGCGCCGGGCCTCGCGGTCGTTCTTCGAGCGCGTCCGCGCCATCGCCGGCGCGACGGAGACCGGCTCGGCCGTCGTGCCGCTCGAGGGCGCGCTCCCGAGCGACGAGGGCCTCGCGGACGCCGTCGAGCACCTCGGGCGCGCGCTGGCGCAGTCGATCGCGCCGCTCTCCCGCGACCTCGCCCTCGAGGTGTCCGCCCGCGCCGCGGGCCTCGTGGCCCTCGCGGAGACGGTCCGCGACGCGACGCGCGGCGCCGACGAGGGGCACGCCGCGTGGGTCGAGGCCGACACCCGCGGGAACGCCGCGCTCCTCCGCGCCCCCGTGGACGCCGCGCCGCACCTGCGCGAGGCGCTCTTCGCGGCGTTCGACAGCGTGGTGCTCACGAGCGCGACCCTCGCGGTGGGGCGCCCGCCCTCGTTCCGCTACGCGCGCGAGCGCCTCGGCGTGGACGACGCCGACGAGGTCGTGCTCGGCAGCCCGTTCGACTACGCCCGCCAGGCGCGCATCGTCGTGCGGGCCGACCTGCCCGACCCCGCCCGCGCGCCCGCCGCGTACGACGCGGCGGTGCCCGACGCGGTGCTCGAGGCCGTGCGCCGGACCGACGGCGGCGCGTTCGTGCTCTTCACGTCGTACGACGCGATGCGGCGCGCCGCGGCCGCGATCCGCGCCGACCTCGTCGGCGACGGCCTGCTCGTCCTCGTGCAGGGCGAGGAGCTGCCGCGCTCCGCGATGCTCGAGCGGTTCCGCGCCGACAACTCGGTGCTCTTCGGCGTGTCGTCGTTCTGGCAGGGCGTGGACGTGCCCGGCGACGCGCTGCGCAACGTCGTCATCGCGCGGCTGCCGTTCGAGGTGCCGACGCATCCCCTCGCGCGGGCGCGGCAGGCCCGGCTCGAGCGCGAGGGGCGCAGCCCGTTCGAGCACCTCTCGTTGCCGCAGGCCGCGCTGAAGCTGAAGCAGGGGTTCGGGCGGCTGATCCGCCGCGCGACCGACCGCGGCCTCGTCGTCATCCTCGACCCGCGCATCGTGACGAAGCCCTACGGCCGCTCGCTCCTCGGCTCGCTGCCCGAGTGCCCCATCGACGTGGAGACGGGCGCGGACGACTGACGCGAGGCCCGCCCCGCGGCGGACGGCGCACCCGCGACGATCCCGACGCGCGGGCGCCCGCGGGCGCGGGCCCCGACCGGCCGCACGGGGCGGCGATCGACCTCCCGGGACGCGAGGCCCGGCCCGCGCCGTCGCCGGCGGGGCAGCACGCGCACGCGCGGGTACGCTGTCGGCGGGTCGGATCCGGGGCTCGTCGGCGTCGTCCGTCGCCCCGGCGGAGGCACGGATGGATCGTCGTCGGTGGCGGGCGTTCGGGATCGTCGTCCAGGTCGTCGTCCTGGGGGGGATCGGGGCCGCGGTGGGGGTGTCCGGCGCCCGCGCGGTCGCGGGGCCCGCGGAGGACGCCGCCGCGCGGGCGCGCGTCGCGTCGCTCACCGCGCGGGTGCGCGAGTGGTTCGACGCCCGCAAGCGGCTGGTGCGCGTGGACTGCCCGAAGTGCCGCGGCTGGGGCCGCGTCGAGGACCGCAGCGGGCGCGGGGCCACGTGCCCGCGCTGCGACGGCGCGAAGCAGGTGCTCGCGTCCGACGCGTACCGCAAGGTCCACTACGACTTCATGTCGCCCGCCTACCGCGGCCGCGACGGCGCCATGGACGCGGCCAACGCCGCGTACAAGGAGGCGAACGCGGCCCGTCGCGACGCGCTGTACGTGAACGCGTACCGCATCGACCGGGTCGAGCTCGTCGGCGTGAACGGCGGGTCCGCGTGGGTGTTCGAGGGCACCGACTCGGTCTCCCGCGAGTCGCGCTGGTTGCAGCTCACCGACCCGGCGACGAAGAAGCCCCAGTGGTTCGTGTACGGCCCGGAGACCGACGGCGCGTGGCCGCCGCCGGACGCGGCGCCGCCGATCCCGGAGGGGCCGCTGCCCAAGCGCGAGCCGCTCGCGGCCGCCGAGCTGGACGCGCTCCGCAAGGCGGTGCGCGACGCGGGGATCGTGCCGGCGGTCGAGGGCGCGCGGCGCGAGCACGGCGAGGTCGTGGTCGCGCTGTTCGACGGCGCGCCGACCGACCGCCGGGCGCTCGACGCGAACGCGGAGGCGTGCGTGTTCCGGCTGACGGGGGTGGTGCTCGCCGCGCTCCCCGACGCGCCGGCGGTCCGGGTCGAGTTCCTCGCGCGCTGGCGCGACAAGTTCGGCACGGTGACGAAGCGCCCGTACCGCACCGCCCTGCTCTCGCGGGCCCACCACGCGAAGATCGTCCCGGAGCGGCTCGCGCCCGAGGAGCTGCTCGCGCTCTTCGCGTGGAGCGACGTGCAACCCGAGGGCGAGGTCCTGTGGTGGAAGGACTGACGGGCCGGTCCGCCCGCGCCCGGTTGGCGGCCGCGGGCGGGGGCGGGTACACCGGGCCGGCGTGAAGGTCGCCCTGCCCGACTCCGGCCCGCCCGTCGCGACGCCCGCCCCGTTGGCGTGGGCGATCGTGCTCGACCTCGTCGTCGCGCTCGGGTTCGTCGCCGTCGGCGTCGTCGCCGCGACGCGCGGGACGTTCGAGGCGGCGTGGGCGCCGTGGGCCCTCGTCGCGTACGGCGTCGCGCTCGTCGTCGCGGACCTCGCGGCGGCGCGCATGCGACCGACGGGCCTGACGTGGCGCCGCCGCCTCGGCTACCTCGCGCTCGGCGCGCTCGCGTGGCGAGGCGGACCGTTCCGGTCCGAGGACCCGCGCGTCGTCGCGCTCGTCGTGCTGTGGGTCGGCGCCCTGTGGATCGCGCTCGTGCTCGGCGGTCGCGCGCTCTCGCGCGCGATCGCGGGCGCGACCGGCGAGGACCGGCCGGAGTAGCGGCCCGCAATGCATGCGTTGCGCCGCGCGGCCGACGGGCGCGTTGCGGCGGACCGTCCGGGGGCTACGCTTCGGACGTCGGTCGGCCGCGAGGCGGACCGACACCTCGACGCCTCGCGACGGGTTGCAACGTCGTGGGGCGGCGGGTCGCGACGCCGCGGATCGTGTCCGGACCGACGACGGTCGGCCCGGACGTCCCGTCGCCCCCCGCGCCTCGGAGCCGCCCATGAAGGTCGTCGGGCTCTCGCTCGTCGCCGCGAGCCATGCCGCGCTCGATGCTGCCCTGCGCGATCGCGGCGGCCGCGCGCAGTGTGGCGACGTGCCCACGGCGGCGGCCGCCATCGAGGCGGACCCGGACGTCGCCGTCGTCGACCTCGCGGCGCCGACGGTCGAGGTGATCGTCGCCGTCCGCGCGCTGCGCGCGGGCCCGTCCCCCGTCGCGGTCCTGGCGGTCGCGCCGACGACGGCCGACGACGCGTGCCGGCGCGCCGTCGTGGACGCCGGGGCCGACGCGCTCCTGACGCTGCCCGCGCGGCCCGAGGACGTCGCCGCGCTCCTCCGGACCCTCGCCGAGGTCTCCGCCGCCCGCCGGACGAAGGTCCGCGCCCGCGACGCCGACGTCGTGCCGCGGGCGAGCCTGAACGCGACGGAGGCGGCGCTCGCCGAGGAGCGGCGGCGGGGGGCCGAGGCCATCCGGAACTCACCGTTCCCGACCCTCTTGCACGCCGAGGACGGGGCGATCCTCGCGACGAGCGACGCACTCCACGAGGTGACCGGCTGGACCCGCGAGGACGTGCCCGACATGGCGCGATGGCTCGCGTGCGTCGCCGGGCCGGCCCACGACGCCGTCGTCGCGGAGGTCGCCGCCTTCTACCGCGACGGCACGCCGCGCGCGCACGGCACGTACGGGCTCCGGTGCAAGGACGGCAGCGTGCGGACGTGGGACGTGACGACGCTGGCCCTCGGGCCCGGCCCGGACGGTCGGCGGGTCGCGATCACCGCCGGGTACGACGTCACGGAGCGCGAACGTGCGCGCGACGCGCTGCACCGGAGCGAGGCGCTCTACCGCGAGATCTTCGAGCACCATCCGCACCCGATGTGGGTGTTCGACCGGGAGACGTTCGACTTCCTCGCGGTGAACGACGCGGCGGTGCGCCGCTACGGCTTCACGCGCGAGGAGTTCCTGCGGATGAAGACCCACGACATCCGCCCGCCCGAGGACGTGGCGCGGATGGTCGCGACGGTCCGCACGCGGTCCGGCGGCGTCGTGGGGAGCGGGCCGTGGCGGCACGTCGGCAGGGACGGCGAGGCCTTCGACGTCGAGGTCACCGCCCACGACGTGGACTTCGAGGGCCGGCCGGCGGCGCTCGTGCTCGCGTTCGACGTCACCGAGCGGCTGCGGGCCGAGCGCGCGCTCGAGCGGCTCAACCGGCTGTACGAGCTGCTCTCCCAGACCGACGAGCTGATCGTGCGGGCGAAGGACCGCGTCACCCTCCTCGACGACGTCTGCCGGCTGGCCGTCGAGCACGGCGGCTTCCGGGTCGCGTGGGTCGGGCTCCGCGGCGACGACGGCGTGGTGCGCCCCGTGAGCCGGGCGGGGGCCGCGGCCGCGGTGGTGGACGAGGTGCTCGAGGCCATCGCCTCGTCGGACGGGCCGCTGCTCCCCGAGGCCCCCGTCGTGCGCAACGACTTCTGCGCCGACCCGACGGTGGCGCCGTGGCACGCGAAGGCCGCGCGCGCGGGGATCGCGGCCGTGGCGCACTTCCCGCTCCGGCAGGGCGGGCGGGTCGTCGGCGCGCTCCACCTCCACGCGCGCGAGGTCGGCTACTTCCGCGGCGCCGAGCTCGCGACGCTCGAGCAGATGGCGGCGGACGTGTCGTTCGCCTTCGACACCCTGGACCGGGCGCAGGCCCTCGAGGCGGCGGCGGAGGTGATCGGGTCGAGCCCGGTGGTCCTCTTCCGGGCCGGGCCCGAGGAGGGCTGGCCCCTCGACTTCGCGAGCGAGAACGTCACGCGCTGGGGTTGGGACGCGGCCGCGATCGTGCGCGCGCGCACGCCGTTCCTCTCCCTCGTCGCCGACGACGACCGCGCTTCGGTGCTCGACGGCGTGCGCGCCGCGCTCGCGGCGGGTCGCGAGGACTTCCTCCTGACGTACCGGCTGCGCGCCGCGGACGGGGCCCTCCGGTGGGTCGAGGACCGGACCGCGGTCGTGCGCGACGGCCGCGGCGAGGTGTCGGCGTTCCGCTGCATCGTCACCGACGTCACCGAGCGGCACGAGGCGGAGACGACGAGCCGGCGGCAGCTCGAGGAGCTGCGGCGCTGGCAGCACCTCACCCTCGGCCGCGAGGACCGCGTGCAGGAGCTCAAGCGGGAGGTGAACGAGCTCGCGCTACGGCTCGGCGAGCCCGCGCGGTACGCGAGCCAGGCGCCGGCGGGCGCCACGCCATGACCGGCGACGCGCGGCACCCCGACGGGCTCGCCTCGGCGTCGCTCCCCGGCGACGAGCGGTTCGCGGTCCTGGCGGTGGACGGGCCCCGCGACGGGCTCGGGCCCATCGTGTCGGCGCTCGCGGACGCGGGCTACGACGTCCGGCGCGTCGCCGACGTGGACGCCGCGCTGGCGGTCGCGGAGGCCCGCCCGCCGTCGCTGGTCCTGCTCGACCTGCGCGGGGTCGAGACCGTGGCCCTCGCGACGTGCCGCCGCCTGCGCGAGCATCCGGCGCTGGAGGGCGTGCCCGTGGTCACGGTCGGCACGGTGGACGACCCCGACGTCTGGACGGAGGCGCTCCGGACCTGCGTCGCGGACTTCGTCACCGCGCCGGTCCGCATCGCCGAGCTGCTCGCCCGCGTGCGGACCCAGCTGTCGCTCCGCAACGCCCGCACGGCGCTCGACGCGAACGACGCCGCGCGGCGGCGCGCCAACGCCCGCCTCGAGGCCGAGGTGGAGCGCCGGCGCGGCGTCGAGTCCGACCTGCGCCGGAGCCTCGACGCCGCGGACCGCTCGCGCCTCGCCATGCTGGGGATGCTCGAGGACCACGCCGTGGCCGCCCGCGAGCGCGAGCTGCTGCGCACGGCCATCGAGCAGGCCGCCGAGGTCGTCTTCGTGACCGACCCGGAGGGCCGGATCCGGTACGCCAACCCCGCGTTCGAGCGCACCAGCGGGTACTCCCACGCCGAGGTCCTCGGCAAGAAGCCGAGCCTCCTGAAGAGCGGGGTCCACGACGACGCGCACTACCGCGACCTGTGGCGGACGATCACCTCGGGGCGCGCGTGGGCCGGGCGGTTCGTCAACCGGCGCAAGGACGGCTCGTTGTTCACCGAGGAGGCGACGATCGCGCCGGTCTTCGACGCGGCCGGCGCGATCACGGGCTACGTCGCCGTGAAGCGCGACGTGACGCAGCAGCTCCGCATGGCCGAGCAGCTGCAGCAGGCGCAGAAGATGGAGTCCGTCGGCCGCCTCGCCGGCGGCGTCGCCCACGACTTCAACAACCTGCTCACGGTGATCGTCGGGTACGGCGAGATGGTGCAGGCGGCGCTCCACCCGAGCGACCCGCTGCGCGCGAAGGTGGACCAGATCCTCTCGGCGGGGCGGCGCTCCGCGGGCCTGACGCGCCAGTTCCTCGCGTTCAGCCGCCGCCAGACGCTGAAGCCCGTCGTCCTCGACCTCAACGCCCTCCTCACCGACCTCCAGAAGCTGCTCGGCCGCCTGATCGGCGAGGACGTGCACCTCGAGCTCCGGCTCGCCCCGGGGCTGCCCCGCGTCCTCGCCGACCCCGGCCAGCTCGAGCAGGTCGTGATGAACCTCGCCGTCAACTCGCGCGACGCCATGCCGACGGGCGGGCGCCTCGTGCTGAGCACCGGCGCCCGCGAGCTCCCGCCGGGGTTCGCCCACGACGGCGCGGTCGTCCCCGCCGGCCCGTACGTCGCGCTCGAGGTGACCGACACCGGCACCGGCATGGACGCGGCGACCCTCGGCCGCATCTTCGAGCCGTTCTTCACGACGAAGGAGCGCGGCAAGGGGACGGGGCTCGGCCTCTCGACGGTGTACGGCATCGTGAAGCAGTCCGGCGGGCACCTGCAGGTCGACTCGGAGGTCGGCCGCGGGACGACGTTCCGCATCCTGTTCCCGCCGAGCGCCGGCGACGCGGCGACGCCGGAGCCCCGGCCCGCCGCGCCGTCGGCCCACGGCGGCGGGCTCGCGGTCCTCCTCGTCGAGGACGAGGAGCCGCTGCGGCCGCTCTTCCGCGACATGCTCGTGGACCTCGGCTACCGCGTGCACGTCGCGGCCAACGGCGGCGAGGCCCTCCTGAAGGTCGAGGACGGCAAGCTCGTGCCGGACGTCCTCCTGACCGACGTCGTGATGCCGGGGATGAGCGGCCCCGCGCTCGCGACGCGCCTGCGGCGCACGCTGCCGCGGCTGAAGGTCCTCTACGTCTCGGGCTACACCGACGGCGCCCTCGAGAGCCACGGCGCGAGCGCGGCGGGGGGCGCGCTGCTGCACAAGCCCTTCACCGCGGACGTGCTCGCGACCCGGCTCGCCGAGGTGCTCGCCGCCCCGACGCCGCCCCCGCCGGGCTGACCGTCAGGCCGGCGGCGGCGCGGGCCGGCGGCACCAGCGCGTCACCACCTCGCCGAGCCGGTGCAGCTCGACGGGTTTGCCGAGGAAGTCGTCCATCCCCGCCTCGACGCACCGGCGGCGGTCCTCGTCGGTCACGTCGGCGGTCATGGCGACCACGGGCACGCGAGGCCCGGCGCCCTCCCGCCGGCGGATGCCGACCGCGACGTCGTACCCGTCGACGTCGGGCATGCGCAGGTCGAGGAGGACCAGGTCGAAGCCGCCGCGCGCCGCCGCCTCGAGGCCCTCCCTGCCGCCGCGGGCCCACTCGACCGTGCAGCCGAGGCGCTGCAGCATCTTGGTGGCGACCCGCGCGTTCACCTCGAGGGCCTCGACGAGGAGGACGCGGCGC
>JAEUHO010000003.1 GCA_016795345.1 Planctomycetia bacterium
GCGCCTCCCGCTCCCCGTGTCGGCCGTCCTCGTCGCGTTCCTCGCCGCCGCCGCCGCCGCGCCCGTGCGCGCCGACGTGACCCTCGCGCCGGTCTTCGGCGACCACGCGGTGCTCCAGCGCGACCGGCCGCTCGTCGTGTGGGGCGCCGCCGCCGCGGGCGAGGAGGTGGTCGTCACGTTCGCCGACCGCAGGGCGTCCGTCGTGACCCCCGCGGGCGGGCGGTGGGAGGTCACGCTCGACGCGGTGCCCGCCGGCGGCCCGTTCGAGCTCGTCGCGGCCGGCCGCACCCGCGCGGTCGCCCGGGACGTGCTCGTCGGCGAGGTGTGGTTGTGCTCGGGGCAGTCGAACATGCAGATGACCGTCGCGGGCGTCCGCGACGCGGAGGCCGCGCGCAAGGCGGCCGACCGGCCGTCGATCCGGATGTTCACGACGGCCTACCGGGCCGCGGCCGCGCCCGCGCGCGAGGCCGCGGGCGCGTGGGTCGTCGCGAGGCCCGACACCGTGGGGGGCTTCTCCGCCACCGCGTGGTTCTTCGGCCGCGAGCTCCACGCGGCGCTCGACGTGCCCGTGGGGCTCGTCGTGTCGTCGGTCGGCGGGACGCTCGCGGAGGCGTGGACGCCGCCGGACGCGGTGGAGGCCGAGCCGCTCCTCGCGGCGATGTGGGCCCGCGTGACGAAGCCGCTCGCCGGCTTCGACCGCGCCGCGGCGCAGGCCAAGTTCGAGAAGGCGTGGCGGAAGTGGAAGCAGGAGGCCGACAGCGACCGCCGCGCGGGCCGCCCGCCGCCGCCGGAGCCGACGGAGCCCGCGGACCCGCGCGCGGGCCTCGGGTTCCCCGGCTCGTTGTGGCACGGGATGGTGGCGCCGCTCGTCCCCCTCGCCCTCCGCGGCGTCGTCTGGTACCAGGGCGAGTCCAACGCGCCGCGGGCCGCGCAGTACCAGGTGCTGCTGCCGACGCTCGTGAAGGCGTGGCGGCGCGCGTTCCGGCGCGACGACCTGCCGTTCCACGTGGTGCAGCTCGCGAACTTCGGCCGGCCCGCGCCGTCGGGGCTCGCGAGCCCGTGGGCGGAGCTGCGCGAGGCCCAGCGCCTGACGGCCCAGGCCCTGCCCCACGTGGGCCTCGCCGTCACGATCGACATCGGGGAGGACGCCGACATCCACCCGAAGAACAAGCAGGAGGTCGGCCGCCGGCTCGCCCTGATCGCGCGGCACGCCGAGTACGGGCAGGCCGACGTCGAGCCCTCGGGGCCGACGCTCCGCGCGCACCGCGTCGAGAAGGGGCGCGTGGTGCTCGAGTTCGACCACGCGGGCGCGGGGCTCGCCACGTCGGACGGTCGCGACCCCGAGGGCTTCGCGGTCGCGAGCGCGAAGGGCGAGTTCGTGCCCGCGCGCGCGCGGATCGAGGGCGCGACGGTGATCGTGAGCTCGCCGCGCGTGCCGCACCCGGTCGCGGTGCGGTACGCGTGGGCCGACGCCCCGGAGGCGGCGACCCTCGTCGGGCCCACCGGGCTGCCCGCGTCGCCGTTCCGCACGGACGATCGCCCGTGGGTCACCGCCGGGAAGGAGTGAGGGGCCGCGACGGGACCCTCGGACCGCTCGCGGCCGGGCGCCCGGGCGGCGCCGCGCAGGGCACGGGGCGGCGCGCGGGTGCCCGCCGCGCCGACGACGCGTGACGGCGCGCCGGCGTCAGCCGCAGCCGCCGGAGGCGGCGACGGCCTTCGTGACCGGCGCCACGCGCGGCGTGAAGGCGCGCGCCTTCGTCGCGACGAGCCGGCGGTACGTCGCGACGTCGGGCCGCGCCCACGGCAGGCGGGCGCCGAGCGACGACGCGAACGCGTGGCGCAGCGTGTCGGTCGCGGCCGCGCCGCGGGCGGGCGCCGCGTCGAGGCGGCCGTCCTTGAACACGTCGAGCCAGAGGTTGACGCCGCCCGCGAGCACGTAGACGTGGCGCGCGCCGTGCGCGACCAGCAGGCGCCACGCCTCCTCGGCCCGCGCCTCGTCGTCGCCGAGGACCACCTTGATCGACGTGGCCCACCGCGCGTCGGCCCAGCGGCGCCCCTCGTCGCCGGCCAGCCGCGCGACCGTCGTGGGCGTCGCGTCCTCGAGGTGGAAGCGGTTCCACGACGACGGGTCGCGCACGTCGAGGAGCACCAGGTGGAACCGGGCCGGCGCGCCGCCGAGCTCGCGGTGCAGGAGCCCCGCCACCTCGACCGGGTCGGCGTGGACCGTCCGCGCCGCGAGGGTCGCGTCGTGCGCGGGGCGCAGCAACCCCACGCGGGCCTCCACGGCGCCGCCGCCCGCCGCGGGGGCGGCGAACGCGACGACCGCGGCGACGAGCGCCGCCAGGACGCCGGCGCGCGCGAGCCGCGGGCGGCCGGGCCTCGCGTCGGCGGGGGCCGGGGTCGGTCCGAAGCGGCGCTCGAGGGCCTCCGCGCCGAGGAACATGGCGACGGCCATCACGACCACGAGCGCGACCACGACGCCGAAGGGGAGGCCGAGGACGTCGGGGAGCGTCACGCGGCCCAGCGCGCCGGCCGTGTCGTAGAAGGTGCGGAACGCGCCGCCCGTCTCGCCGAAGGCGAAGACGCCCGCGCCGACGCCGGCGAGGAAGAACATCCCGTCCACCTTGCCCGTGGCCGCCGAGACGATGGACGTGCCGGGGCAGTACCCGCCCACGACGAAGCCCATGCCGAGCAGCAGGCCGCCGACGGCGGCGGTGCCGAGCCACGTCGGGTTCACGGCGAGGGCGCCGAAGTCCAGCCACCCGACGGAGGTCGCGAGGGTGATCCAGAGGAGGCACGTCACGATCGCGGTGAACATCACCTTGAGGACGCGCAGCTCGGTCAGCATGAACTGCGCGGCGAGGCGGCGCGCGTCGCCGAAGCCGGAGCGCTCGAGCGTCGCGCCGAACGCGGCGCCGAGCAGCAGCGGGACGAGGAAGCCGTCGAGGTGGAGCGGGGCGAGGGCGAGGGTCATGGCGCGGGCCTCACTTCCAGAGCCGGCGGAGCGGCCACGCGACGAGGTAGCCGCCCGCGAACACCGCGAGCATGAACACCCAGGAGCCCACGGCGAGCGTCGCGCCGCCGGTGAGGGCCTGGCCCGACGTGCAGCCGCGCGCGAGGCGCGCCGCGAAGCCCATGACGGTCCCGCCCGCCAGCGCGAGCAGCCAGCGGGTGCGGACGGGCACGCGGGGCCCGCGGAACGTCTCGAGGCGCCAGCGCCCCGCGAGCAGGCCGGAGGCGGCGCCGCCCAGGGCGACGCCGAGGATGCCGACGACGACCCACGCGTCGAGCGGGTCGCGCGTGCCGCCGCCGAGCTCGGCGAGGAGGGCGGTGCGGTCCACGTGGTCCGGCGCGACGACCTTCTGCGCGGCGACGACCACGCGCGCGACGCCGCCCGACGCGCCGAGCCCGTGGCCGGTGAGCAGGAACGACGCGAACAGGACGGTGCCGAGGACGGCGCCGCCGACGTAGGGGTTCCAGTAGCGGCCGGGGCCGGGGCGCTTCACGACGACACCTCCTTCGCGGCGCGCGGCGCCGCGTGCGCCGCCTCCTCCTCGTAGCCGGTCACCATCGCGACGAGGCCCGAGACCGGGCGCGGGCCCGCCGTGGTCGTCAGGTAGACGTGCGCGACGACGAAGGTCGCGAACAACCACGCGCCGAGCGCGTGGAGCGGGGCGAGCACGGCGAGGCCGCCCACGGCCGCCTCGAGCGCGGGCCAGCGGCCGAGGCCCCACATGGCGAGCCCCGTGAGCAGCTGCCACGGGAGGAGCACGTTGAGGATCCCCACGTAGACGACCTGCTGCAGCGGGTTGAGGCGGGCGTCGCGCGTGCGGGCCACGGGGTGCGGCTCGCCGCGGAAGATCCCGCGGAGGTAGTAGCGGGCCTGCCGCACGGCGAGGGTCGCGAAGTCGCGCGGCGCCCCGACGTACTGGCGGATCGCGCCGCTGGTCAGGAAGTAGAACAGCCCCAGGGCCGCGTTCCCGAGCAGGACGAAGCCCGTCACCTCGTGGACGCGGACCGCCGCGGCGAACCCGAGGAGGGTCCACGCGCCGCGCACCTCGAGGCCCGTGGCGAGGAGCAGCAGCACCGTGCCCGCCTGGGCCCAGTGCCAGAGCCGTTCGTAGACCGTGTACAGGCGCACGCGACCGCTCATGACGTCCTCCCGGCGCGTCGGTGCGCCACGACCCGGGCGAGCGCGTGCGCGGCCACGCCGAGCACGGTGCCCACGAACGCGAGGAGCCCCACCCGGTCGAGGACGCCCGCGTCGTCGGCGCGGAGCACGTAGCGGCCCGCCGCCGCCGTCGAGGGCGTGTACACGAGCGGCGCGCCGTCGGCGCCCGTGAGCGACCCGGGCAACGTCACCGAG
>JAEUHO010000010.1 GCA_016795345.1 Planctomycetia bacterium
CGGAGCGTGGCTCCGGGGGTGGGTGGGGGGGAATCCGGGCAGGGTACGGGAGGCCCGGCGGCCGACCAGCGGGGGGCGGACCCCCGGGCGTCTTGACGCTGCCCCGGGGACCCGTAGCGTGCGGGCCCCGCGGTCCCTCGACCCCGGCCCGGAGCCCCCGCGTGACGACGATCCTGGCAGTAACCCGCGACGGGCGCTCGGTGCTCGGCGGCGACGGACAGGTGACCCTCGGGACCTCGGTGCAGAAACACGGCGCCGTGAAGGTCCGCGCGCTGCGCGAGGGCCGCGTCCTCGCCGGCTTCGCGGGCGGCGCCGCCGACGCGCTCGCCCTCCTCGACCGCTTCGAGGGCAAGCTCGAGGCCGCGGGCGGCCAGTTGCTGAAGGCCGCCGTGGAGCTGGCGAAGGAGTGGCGCACCGACCGCGCGCTCCGCCGCCTCGAGGCCGTCCTCGTCCTCGCCGACGCGACCACGGTCCTCCTCGTCTCCGGCAACGGCGACGTCGTGACCCCCGACGACGGCGTGCTCGCGGCCGGCAGCGGCGGCGCCGTCGCGTGCGCGGCCGCCCGCGCGCTCCTGCGCCACACGAACCTCGCCCCCCGCGCCATCGTCGAGGCCTCCCTCGGCATCGCGGCCGAGCTCGACCTCTACACCAACGGCCGCCTCACCCTGCTGGAGGTCGCCAAGTGACCGCCCCGTCCGTCGACGACCTCACCCCGGCCCGCATCGTCACGGAGCTCGACCGCTACGTCGTCGGGCAGGGCGCGGCGAAACGCGCCGTGGCCGTCGCGATCCGCAACCGCTGGCGCCGGATGCGCCTCGCGCCCGATCTCCGCGAGGAGGTGACGCCGAAGAACATCCTGCTCGTCGGCCCCACGGGCGTCGGCAAGACCGAGATCGCGCGCCGCATCGCGGGCCTCATCCGCGCGCCGTTCGTGAAGGTCGAGGCCACGAAGTACACCGAGGTCGGCTACGTCGGGCGCGACGTCGAGTCCATCGTCCGCGACCTCGTCGAGGCCTCCATGGCCCTCGTGCGCGCCGAGTCGCGCGTCGCCGTCGAGGCGAAGGCCCGCGACGCCGCCGAGGAGCGCGTGCTCGACGCGCTGCTGCCCGGCAGCCGGCCCACGGACCCGTCCCTCGACCCGTTCGGCTTCGCGCGCGCCGCCGCGCCGACCCCCTCCGCCGCCCCCGACGGCGCGGCCACGCGCGCGCGCCTGCGCGAGCGGCTCCGCGCCGGCGCGCTCGACGACCGCGACGTGGACGTGCAGGTCGAGGAGGGCGGGCAGGCGCTCGGCAACGTCTTCGGCGCGCCGGGCCTCGAGGCCGCCGGCCTCGACCTCTCGTCGCTCCTCGAGAAGATGGGGCCCGGCCGCAAGAAGACGCGCCGCATGAAGGTGCCCGAGGCGCTGAGCGTCCTCGTCGCCCAGGAGGCCGACAAGCTGCTCGACCGCGACGCCGTCGCCGCCGAGGCCGTCCGCCGCGCCGAGCAGACGGGCATCGTCTTCCTCGACGAGCTCGACAAGGTCGCGGGCCGCCGCACCGCGGGCGGCGCCGACGTCTCGCGCGAGGGCGTGCAGCGCGACCTCCTCCCGCTCGTCGAGGGCACGACCGTCGCGACGCGCCACGGGCCCGTGCGCACGGAGCACGTGCTCTTCATCGCCGCCGGCGCGTTCCACGTCAGCAAGCCGTCCGACCTGATGCCCGAGCTCCAGGGCCGCTTCCCGATCCGCGTGCAGCTCGAGCCGCTCACGGAGGCCGACTTCGTGCGCATCCTCGAGGAGCCGAAGAACGCGCTCGTGAAGCAGTACGCCGCGCTCCTCGGCGCCGAGGACGTGCGCCTCACGTTCACGCCCGACGGCGTGCGCGAGCTGGCCCGCGTGGCCGCGACCGCGAACGCGACGCACGAGAACATCGGCGCGCGCCGGCTCGCCACGGTGCTCGAGCGGACCGTCGAGGAGGTCGCGTTCGACGCGCCCTCGCTCGCCGGCACCGAGGTCGTCGTGGACGCGGCGTTCGTGCGCCGGCGCACGTCGGCGCTCCTGGCCGACGAGGACCTCGCGCGCTACGTGCTCTGACCCGCGCGGCCCGTCCCGCGGGGCCCGGTCGAGGGTTGGGGGGCCCCCCGCCCCCGGGCCGCCCCGGCCCCCCACCCCACCCCGCCCCACCACCCGCGGGCGCCCCGCCCCCCCCCCCG
>JAEUHO010000014.1 GCA_016795345.1 Planctomycetia bacterium
GGGGGGGGGGGCGGGGGGGGGGGGGGGGGTCGGCCCCGGGGGGGGGCGCGGGGGCGGGGGGCGGGGGGGGGGCCGGCGGGGGGGGGGGCCGTGCGGGGGGGGGGGGGTCGGGGGGCCGGCGGGGGGGCGCGGGGGGCGCGCGACCGGGACGACCGCCGCGCGGGGCGCCGGGAAGGATGCCATGGCCGGGACCCGGCGCGTGGCATGCTCCCCGCCCATGCCGGTCGAACCGATCGTCCTCGCGGTCCTCGTCGTCCTCGCGTTCCTCGCGGGCCTCGTGGACGCCATCGCGGGCGGCGGCGGCCTGCTGCAGCTCCCGCCGCTCCTCGCGTTCGTGGGCCCCGGGCACGCGCTGGGCACCAACAAGACCGCCAGCATCTTCGGCACGACCGCGGCCCTCGTGCGGTACGCGCGCCACGGCGCCGTGCGCTGGCGGCGGGTCGCGCTCGTCGGGCCCGTCGCGTTCCTCGGGAGCCTCGCGGGGTCCCTCGGCTACCTCGAGCTGGTGAAGCGGCACGCCCGCGCCGTCGAGCCCGCGTTCGCGGTCGTCTTCCTCGTGCTCGCGGTGGACCAGGTGCGCCGCACGCTCCGCCCGAAGGCGCCGGCCGCGACGCCCGCGCGGCCGCGCGTCGCGCTGGGCCTCGCGTTCGCGGCCGCGATCGCGCTCTACGACGGGATCGTCGGCCCGGGCACGGGCATCTTCCTCTTCTGGGCGTTCACGACCTGGTTCGCGCTCTCGCCGCTCGAGGCGACGGGCACGACGAAGGCCGTCAACGTGCTCACGAACGCCGGCTCGCTCGTCGCGTTCGTCGCGGGCGGCGCCGTGCTCTGGCCCGTGGCGCTGCCCATGGCCGCGGCGAACCTCGCGGGCGGCCTCCTCGGCGCGCGCTCCGCGATCCGGCACGGCGTGCGGCTCATCCGCATCGTCACCGCCGTCGCGTGCGCGGGCGCCGCGGGCTACCTCCTCTGGCGCGCGTTCGCGGCGGCCTGAACGCCGGCCGCGGCGCGGCCGTCAGAAGTCGTCCTCGCTCCTCGCGTCGAAGTCGGGGGCCGTCGGGCCGAGGACCGAGAGCGCGTACCGCCACAGGATGCCCCGGGCCTCGCGGTTGGCGGGCGCCCCGAGCGCCTGCCCGTTGAGCGCGTACGCGTGGCCCACGCGGCCGCTCGCCATCGTCGTGCGCGCGATCTCGAGCAGGACGTCGGTGACGGACGTGCGGTCCGCGGGCGCGTCGTCGCGCGGGTACTCGCCGATGAGCCACTGGAGCGCGCGGAGGTGCTTGCGCCCGGGCGGCGTGCCGTCGGCGACGTGGTGGCGGACGCCGCTGGGCGTCGCCTCCTCGCGCACGACGGCGCGGCGCACCTCGGCGCCCGGCGGCGGGAACAGCCAACGTGGGACACCGCGGGGCGGGACGCGCTGCGGGTCGGGGGGCACGTGCGTGGACACCCGCGTACGGTAGCCCTTCGTTCGTGCCGGCGCGAACGCGCCCGCCGCTCATGGTCACGGCCGGAGCCTGTCCCCGGCGCCGCGTCCTCGCGAGGACACGCGGCCCCCTCCCCCGCGCGGGCCCCCGCCCCAAACGTCGTAACCCCAGCAACGACGGCCCGTTGAGCGCCCGTCGGCCCGCGTGACGCGAACGGTACGGTCGTTGCAAACCCGTCGTCCGCCTCGACCGCGCGCCCCTCGGCCGGTCGCCCCTGTGGAGCCCGATCATGAAGCGCATCGTCCTCGCCTTGGTCCTCGCCCCCGCGTCCGTCGCCGGCCTCGCCGCGTCCGCCGCCCCCGCGCGCGCCGGCGACGTCGAGGTCGGCTTCTTCTTCGGTGGCACGAGCGGCGGCCGCGGCGGCTCGCGCGGCTTCTTCGGCGTCGACGTGCGCCGCGCGTACGAGGTCGGGCGCGCGCGCGTCCACCGTCAGCCCCGCGTCTTCGAGGGGCCGTACGCGCCGGTCGTCAACCCGCCGGTCGCGTATCCGCCGGTGGCGTACCCGCCGGTCGCGCCGACCTACCCCGCGCCGGGCCTCGCGTGCCAGGAGTGGATCCCCGCGCACGAGGTCTGCCGTCACGAGGTCGTGCACGAACCCGCCGTCTACGACGAGCGCTGCGTGCCCGTCTACGACACCGTCGAGGTGCCGGTCTACGACGAGGTGTGCGTCCCGGTCTTCGAGGACGTCTGCGTCCCCGTCTTCGACGAGCGGATGGTCCCGGTCTACGACCGCGTCGTGGACCCGCGCACCGGCAAGGCGAAGAAGGCGCTCGTCGGCCAGCGCCTCGAGCGCGTGAAGGTCGGCGAGCGGACCGAGCAGCGCCAGGTCGGCGAGCGCAAGGAGCGCATCGTGGTCGGCTCGCGCACCGAGCGCGTGAAGGTCGGCGAGCGCAAGGAGCAGGTGCTCGTGCGCCCCGCGACCCAGCGCGTCGTCGAGGTGAAGGACGTCGTCCCCGGCCGGTTCGTGACCGTGGTGGACCACCCCGTCCGCCCCGGGACCCTGCCGGGCGAGGTGATGACCCGCGCCCAGTACGAGGCCGCGCTGGCCGCGGCGCTGGCCACCGGGCGCGACACCGACGCGTCCCTCGGCGGCGCCCCGCGCCGCGGGCCGCCGATGCCGCGGTCGCTCCCGGTCGCCCACCGGTAGGCGGGCGCGCGGGCCCTCCCCGGGGGCCCGACGGCGGGGGCGGGCTCGCCGAGCCCGCCCCCGCTGGTTCAATGGTGCGGGCGCTCCCCCGGGGAGCCGCGGAGGTGACGGCATGCGTCGCGGGTCCAACGTGGTGGCGTCGCTGACGGCGATCGCGGTCCTCGCGTCGTCGGTGGCCCCCGCGTTCGCCGGCGACAAGAAGGGCGAGTCGCGCTACTACGCGCCCGAGCGCCGCGTCCACGGGAACGACGACTACGACGGCGATGCCGCCGAGGCGTTCGCGCTCGAGCTCGTGATCGCGCTCCCCGTGGCCGTCATCGTGGACGGCATCGGCGACGCGATCAAGCGCAACACGCGCAAGCGCAAGAAGAAGAAGGCCCCCGTCGTGGTGACGCAAGGCCCGCCGCCGCCCATCGTCACGATGCCGCCGCCGCGCATCTACCAGGTGCTGCCCGACGGCTCCCCCGCCCCCGCGGCCGACGCGGCGCCCGCCTACGCGACGCCCGCGTACGCCGGGCACGGGCCGGCGGCGAACGCCACCCCCGCGGCGGTTCCGGCCGCGTCGGGCCCGACGATGGGTCGCCCGACGACGGGCGGCCCGACGGGGCTCGGCGCGACCGCGCCGGTGGCGCCGCGCGCCCCGCTGCCGGGTCCGACGCAGCCCGGCCCCGCGATGCCCGAGGGCTTCGGCGCCGACGAGCCGGACGAGCCGCTCCCGCCGGGGTCGGCGCCCGTCGCGGACCCCGCGCCGACGACGTCGTCGCGGGCGGCGTGCCCCGAGTGCTGGCGCGAGCGCGTCGTGTACGAGCCGGCG
>JAEUHO010000040.1 GCA_016795345.1 Planctomycetia bacterium
CGGACGGTCGTCCCGCGGTCTGCGACGTGCGCGTGCGCGGCGCGGGCCGGCTCCCGACGCCCGACGTCGTCACGACGACCGGCGCCGACGGTCGCTTCCGGGTGGACGGGCTGCCTGCGGGTCTCGCGACGGTCGTCGTGAGCGATGCCCGCGTCCAGTCCACCTCGTTCGCGATCCCGGTGCCCGCCGCGGACGACGTGGAACTCGTCCTCGGCGCGACCGACGGCGTGCTCGTCGGGCAGGTCGTGGACGAGCACGACCGCCGGCCCGTCGCGGGCGCGACCGTGTATGCGTCGGCGGACGGGGGCTCGCGGGCCTCGCGTCTCGACCAGGTCGTCCTGACCGACGCCGAGGGACGATTCGAGCTCGGGGTGGCGGGCCCCGGGACGACCCGACTCGAGATCGAAGCCGACGGTTTCGCTCGCGCCCCGTTCACGGTGGACCCCGTGCCCGTCCTCCCGCTGGTCGTCCCCATCGCACGCGAGGCTCGGCTGGAGGGACGGATCACGCGCGCGGACACCGCGGCGGCAGTCGCGGGCGCGACGGTGCGTGTCGTCGCGTCCGGGAACCGGCGCGGTCCGCACCCGCCGATCGTAACCACCTCGACCGACGACGAAGGACGGTACGCCCTCCGCGGGCTCGCGGCCGGCGAGGTGACGGTGCTCGCCTTCGCGCCGGGCCTCGCGTCGGCGGACGCGGCCCGCATCGACGCACGGGGCTTCAACCCGCTCGCCGTGACGCTTCGCTCCGGCGTGACGGCGACGATCGACGTCGAGCTCGCCTCGGCCGCGACGCTCTCGGGCCGCGTGCGCGACGATCGCGGGCGCGCGATCGACGGCGCCGTCGTCGAGGTGGCGATCGCCGCCGGGATGGGGCGCGAGGCGGGACTCGCGGGTTCGACCGCGACCGCGACGGGCGCAGACGGCACGTTCCGGCTCGAGGCGGTGCCCGCGGGGCTGCTGCTCCGCGTCGTCGCGCGCGCCCCCGGTCGGGCGACGGGAGCGTGGGGCCCGGTGCGTGCCGCAGCCGGCGACGGGCCACCGATCGAGCTCGTGCTGCCCGAGGTGCGCCGCGTGGACGTCGAGGTGCGGGACGCACGGTCCGGCGCGGCGGTCGCGGGCGCACGTGTGCGTGCGACGGCCGGGCGCCGGAGCCACCCCGCGGAGGCACGCGCGCCGGTCGTGACCGGCGCCGACGGGCGGGCGGCCGGCGTCGAGATCGCGCCGGACGGCGAGGACCTCGAGGTCAGCGCGGCGGGATACGTGCCCTCGACCGCCGTGGACGTGGAGCCGGACGCGACCGCCGTCGCCGTCGCGCTGCGCCCGGGGAGGACGCTGCGCGGTCGCGTGGTGGGGCCCGATGGCGAACCCGCGGCGGGCGCGACGTTGTTCGTGCGTTGGGACGAGCGGTCGGCCTCGCTCGCGGGGTTCCACCTGGCGGATGCCGCGGGGGAGTTCGCGATCGACGACGTGCCGCCGGGCTCGTACCACGTGACGGCGGAGGTCGCTGCCGGGCCGCGGCAGGCGGTCGCCTCGGGACGTGTCGAGGCGGGCGGGCCGGTCGCGACCCTGCGGCTCGCGGAGGTCGTCGCGTCGGCGGACGTCCGCACCGTGACGGTGCGCATCCGTACGCCGGACGGGCGCGTCGTGGCGCGCGCGGCCGTCCAGCTCGACCTCGGCGAGACCCGTGTGACCACGTGGGCCGACGGGGGCGTCGCCGTCTTCGGCGGGATGCCGACCGGCGTCGCGGGGACCGTGCGCGTGACGGCCCCGACCGACGCGTCCGGCGTCGCCTTGCCGTTCGCCCCGGCGGTCGCGGCGGTGGGCCCGGATCGCGCCGAGGTCGACGTGACGTTGCCCGCCGGTCGGGTTCAACGCGGGCGGGTCGTGGACGCGGACGGGCGGGGCGTCCGCGGCGCGCGGGTGTTCGCGGCGGCCGCCGAGCCGGGCGCGGACGACGACGATCCGGGCGCGCCCACGGACGTCACGCGCACCGCCGCCGACGGGACGTTCGAGCTCCGAGCGCTCGCCGACGCGGAGCACGTGGTGTGGGTGGAAGGCCCGCCGGACTCGCTGGCGTCGGACCCGGTGCGGGCCTCGCCGGGGGCGGGCGAGCTGCGGTTCGTCCTGGAGCGGGGCGCGGCCTGCGAGGTGAGGGTGCTCGACGGCGAGGGCCGGCCGGTCGTCGGCGCGTCGGTGCGCGTCACCCCCGTCGTCGGGGACGACGCCGTCATCGCGCGGGTGATGCGCGCGTCGCGGCGGCCCGCGGTCGCGGTGGACGCGACCGGCACGGCGCGGATCGTGGGCCTCGAGCCCGGCCGCGTCCACGTGCGCCGCGTGGAGGCGCGCGCCGCGGGCTTTCTCGCGGTCGAGGACGACGCGTGGACGCCCCACGACGAGGTCGTCGTGCTGCGCCCGGCGCGCCGCGTGACCGGGCTCGTCACCGACCTCGCGGGCACGCCGGTGCCGCGCGCCGCGATCGCGTGGCGCATCGTCGGGTCCGGGTGGACCTTGTCCCGTGCCGGGCTCGACGGCGCGTTCGCGCTCGAGGACCTCCCCGACGGCGAGCTGGAGGTCGGCGCCGGCCGCCCCAACGCGATGGCGGCCGAGGGCGAGACGCAGCGGGTGCGCGCCGGGGCCACCGGGCTCCGGTTCCGGATCGACGCCGGGCAGACCCTGCGGGTGAAGGTCCTCGACTGGCCGGAGACACTCGCGGGGGGGATCACGGCGCGGCTCCTCGTCGTGGGGGCCGGGGAACCGCAGCAGCGCGCGCGGACGGTGGACGTGGACGGGACCGTCGAGTTCCGCGGGGTGACCGCCGGGCGCCGGTCCCTCCACGTCGAGGCGCTTCCCGACGGGCGCACGGCGTACGTCGAGGATCTCGGGGGCGATGCCGAGGTCTCGGTCCGCCTCGTGCCGGGCCGGACCACGACCGGGGTCGTGACGTTGCCGGCGGGGGCGCGGTCGCCCGAGGTCTACGCGGAGGGGCCGCCCGGCGCGGCGGCGCGGGCCGAGGTCGGCGCGGACGGCCGGTTCGTCCTGCGCGGGCTCGTCGAGGGGACCTGGACGGTCCACGCCAGGGCCCGCGTCGGCGATGCGATCTGGTCCGCGGTGGCGACCGTGCGCGCGGGCGACGAGGCGAAACTCACCCTCGCCCCGCGGTGACCCGCCCGGCATCGTCTCCGGCCGGCAGCGTCGGGCACCCCGTGGGCCCGGCCGTCGCGCGGCGACTCGGATACGATGTCCGTGGCGGGGAACGCACGTGAGCCCTCACCTCCTATCGTTCGACTGGGCGTACTACACGGCCGTCGCGCTTCTGGTGGCCGTCGTCCAGTGGCTGCGGCATGGAGCACCGTCGCCCGTCAAGGTGCGTCCAGGGACGCGATGGAGACCAGTCCCGGTCTACCTGAACGAACTCGTCACGCCGACCGAACTCGGTACGACCCGCGAGGTCGAGGTCGACGGCGCCCGATACACGGTGCGGATCCCGCGGCGGCTGGGCCGGGACTTCGTCGTCCCTGCGCCGGGTACTTCGCTGGAGTCGGGTCGGCCGGTGCGGAGCGCGAGCGCGAGACTCTGGCCCGTCCGCCAAGTGGATCCACCGCGCGTGATGTGGATGTCCGACCGCGCCCTGACCGCCGGAGCGAGGGTCCGGCTCCGGGCCCCATGGGGCGTGATGACGCATGACGTGCCGCCGGCGACCCCGTCCGGGTCCGTTCGGGTGCTCGCCCGGGACCGTGAAGGCGACGGTGCCCACGAGTTCCGCTTCGAACTGCGCGGTTACGACGCGCGGCTCCGCCCCGCAAAGGTGCCCCCGGGGAGCGAGATCGACTCGGAGCTCGCCGCAGCCAGGGCTCGTTCCGCCGAACTTCGAGCGATGCTCCCGGAGTCGCTCCGACAGGGTCCGACCCTGTCCCCCGCGCAGGTCACCGCGCAGTATGCAATCGACGGGTGGGTCGGGGTCTTCCGACTGCTGTATGCGTTCCTCGGGCTCCACCGATACAACATCGGCATCTCCGTGGTCGAGAGCGTCGAGCCCGGGGTCCTCGGACAGTGCGTCCTCCGCGAGAGTCGACTGGCGGACAGCGTCCGCGCGCAGGTCACCGTCCCGATCTCGACCACCGTCGACCCGTTCCTCTTCGCGTCGACGATCGCACACGAGCTCTGTCACGTGATCCACGCGCACTGGGTGGAGTCCGTGGTGCGGGCCTCGAAGTTCCCGATCGCATCGAGCCGATCACGACTGCGGCGCGGGACGGCCCGCACCGTCGACGAGCGGGATGTCGACTTCCTCGTGTGCGAACTGGGGCTCGGGATCTTCGCCATCCTCTCCCGTCAGACCTGCGGCACGTTCCCGAGCTATCTCCGCCCCGAGGTGTTCGACCGGCTGGTGGCGGACGCGACGCATCGAATTCGCGCTTCGGCCGCCGGAGACTCGCCGTCGGGAGCCCCCGAGTAGGGGTCAGCGGAGCCAGGCGCCGCAGGCGGGGTAGAGGTGGCGGAGGAGGTCGCGCAGCCAGGCGTTGCAGGCCTGGGCGGCCGCGACCTTCGCGCGCGCGGAGGCCTCGGCGTCGCCGGCCGAACGCGCGGAGGCCAGCGCGCCGAGGACCGCGCGCTCGTGCCGCGCGAACGTCTCGCCGACCGCCGCCTCGAGCGTCGGCGGCAGCGCGACGTCCTTCCAGGCGCCGCGACCGCGGCCGAAGTGGGCCACCGCGACGTACCGCGCCACCGCGCCGCGCGCGAACCGCCCGAGGCCGTCGTCGGACCAGCCGATGGACGGCGGGCCCGCGCGGCCCGCGAGCGCGTACACCTTCGGCAGGCTCGCGCCGCCGAGCGCGCCGACGATCGCGCCGAGCACGGCGCCGCCGCCGAACGAGAGCCCGCCCGCCGCGAGGTCGGCCGCGAGGCCCGACAACGCGCCCGACAGGATCC
Organism: Planctomycetia bacterium; assembly: GCA_016795345.1. Lineage (GTDB taxonomy): Bacteria > Planctomycetota > PLA2 > PLA2 > JAEUHO01 > JAEUHO01. Next base: position 4,932 of record JAEUHO010000040.1, read on the forward strand.
CGCCCCAGAGCGCGCTCTTCTTGCCGTCGGGGCCCTTGAGCCCCTTCACCGCGAAGTCCTCGAGGCGCTCCTCGATCACCGCCGCCGAACGCGCCGCGTCGGCCGCGTCGAGGCCGTGGGCGCCGAGCAGCGTCGCGACGAGGTCGCGCGTCGAGGCCGACGTTCGGGTCGTCAGCGCCTCCATCGCCGCCGTGCGGTCGGCCTTCCCCGCCTTCTCGGGCAGCGCCACGCGGTCGGCCGCCGCGCGGACGAGGTAGGCCGCGATCGCGTCGGCGCTCGTCGTCAGCGCGGAGCGGGCCTCGCGGTCCCACGCCGCGAGCAGCGCCTCCATCGCCGCCTGCTTGCCGGGCGGGACGAGGGCCGCCGCGCGCTCGTAGAGCGTCCGCTCCTCCACCCAGCAGCGCGTGAACGCGTCGAGGGAGAGGACGTCCTTCACGTGGGGGTGGGCCCGCGCCCACGCGCGCCACGTGGCGGGGACCGACGGGTCGGGCGTCGCGCCCGTCTGGTTGAGCAGCAGGAGCACGGGCCGGCGGGCCCACGCGAGGATCTCCATCTCCGGCGCGACGTAGCCCGCGTCCTCGGGGCGCTCCGTCGCGTTGACGAGGTAGAGCACCACGTCGGCGCGGTCGCGCACGCTCGCGACGGCCTGCTGCGCGCAGAAGAGCGGACGGTCGCGGAAACGGTCCCAGACCTGGTGCACGAACCAGCCGAGCGGGTTGCCCTGGGCCCGCAGGCGCTTGAGCAGCCGGGCCGAGTCGCCGAACCCCGGCGTGTCCTCGAGGACGAGCCGGGCGCCGTCGGCCGCGAGCACGTCGTGGGGCTCGGTCACGACGGTCACGTGGGCCTGGTCGAGGACCTCGCCGACGTCGCGGCGCAGGAGCGTGCGCGCGAGCGTGGTCTTGCCGACGTTCGTGTGGGCCACGAGCGAGAGCGTCACCACCGTCCCGGGGCCGGGCCTCGCGTCGGTCACGCGCGACCTCCGGCCGGCGCGCCGACGGCCGCGGCGAGCCGCGCCGCCGCGCCGGCGTCCCGCGCCCCGAGGTCGAGGGACACCACGGCCACGCCGGCCTCGCGCGCGACCCGCTCCCACAGCCGGCCGCGCTCCTCGACGCGCGCGGCGTCGGCGAGGCGCTCGCGGTAGGCCGACGCGTCGGCGACCACGACGAGGCGGTCGCCCGCGCGCGTGCGCGCGACCAACTCGCCGAGGAGGCGGCCGTGCACCTCCGTCTCGGGCGTCTGCGCCGTCGAGAGGAGGAGGATGCGGCAGACGGGGCCGCCGGTCGCGGCCGGGACCTCCTCGACCTCGGCGCCGTACGGCACCGGCGCGAGGAGCGCGATCTCGGCGCGGGTGCCGAACACGTCGTGCAGCAGCGCCTTCAGGGCGTCGGCGGCCCGCGGCGCCGGCGTGTGGCTGTAGGGGCGCACCTCGACGCGCGCGCCCGGCAGGGGGCCGGCGCCGCCCGCGCGCGAAGCTAAGACGGGGCCGAGGTCGAACGGCAGGTCGCGCGCGAGCCGCGCGCCCTGCGCGCGTTCGGCGAGCGCGAGCAACCACCGCGGCACCACGACGAACGCGGCCACGGTCACGCCGTAGAGCAGGATCCACGCGCGCGCCGACCCGTGGAGCGGCGCGCGGCACGCCTCGACGTCCGCGAGGGAGGGCGCGCCGCGGCCCGTGAGCGCGCCCGCGGGGCCG
>JAEUHO010000080.1 GCA_016795345.1 Planctomycetia bacterium
CGGCCCCGAACCGACCCGTCTCCACCGGAGCGTTCCGATGAGCCTCCCCTCGCGTCCCCCCGCCCCCCGCCGCTCGCGCCTGCGCCGCCTCGGGCTCCTCGCCCTCGCCGCGCTGGCCGTCGCCCTCCCCACGCCCGCGCGGGCCGGATGGGACGACTTCGAGTTCGGCCAGCGCCTGATCGAGAAGGGGTACCTCGAGTACGCGAAGCGCGTGTTCGAGACGATCCTCAACGACGAGAAGCGGCCCCAGCAGGAGCGCGACCGCGCCCGCTACGGCATGGCCCTCCTCGGCAAGGCGGACGCGGTCACCGCGATCAACAACCCGACGGTCCCGTGGTCGGAGGCGACGAACAAGCTCGACGCCGCCATCGACTCGATCGACGGCTTCGTGAAGAAGTTCCCCGACGACCCGCAGGCCGACCGGGCGCGGTTCGAGACGGCGGGCATGCAGCAGTGGTTCGTCGAGCAGTCGTCGGAGCTGTCGGCCGACGCCGAGCGGCTGACGGCGCGCGGCGCGAAGGCCGGCGACGTGCTCGAGGCGGCCACGCGCTACGCCGACAAGGCCATCGAGACGTACCGCTGGCTGTCCACCAAGGCGAAGTCGGACACCGACAAGGCCCTCGCGAACTACTACCTCGCGGTGATGGGCTACTACAAGGCGCTCACCGCGCCGAAGTGCAGCAGCACCCAGCTCGACGGCCTGAAGCAGGCGCAGAAGATCCTCGAGGACTACGCCTTCGACAACGACGGCAAGCTGACGCAGGTGTTCGCGCAGGACTTCCAGGGCCAGGCGCTGTGGGCCGTCGCGGACTGCCTCAGCGGCAAGGAGCAGTGGCAGACGTACCAGAAGGCGATGAGCATGTTCATCGCCTGCGCGTCCACCGAGGACCAGGGCGACGACCACCGCAAGGTGATCGCGCTCGGCTACTACCACATCGGCAAGCTCGCGAACGCGGTCGCGAAGACCGACCAGGTGACGGACAACCCGACGGTCACCGAGCGCGAGGTCCGCGACATCCTCAAGGAGGCGCGCCGGCACCTCGGCGACCTCGAGCGGCGCGCCGGCCAGAGCCGCCTCGACCGCATGGACTACGGCCTGCGGGCGATGGTCGAGTGGGGCCTCGTCGAGTGGCGCCTCGGCGCGGGCGAGGACGCCATCCGCATCCTCAACACCGCGTCGGAGTCGGCGACGTCGAACGGCCTCGCCCACGTCGCCGCCATCGCGAACGCCGCGCTCGCGCGCGTCGCGCGCGGCACCGCGGGCGGCGACCCGGCGGTGCTCTTCAAGATCGCCGAGAACGGCCGCACCAGCGGCAAGTTCGAGGACGCGATCGCCGCCTACCGCAACGTGATCAAGTCGGCGTCGGCGACGCCGGAGAACCTCCGGAAGTACGTCTACCCGTCGTGGGTCGGCGTCGCGCAGTCGTACCAGGCCCGCCAGCTGATCATCGAGGCGGCCGCCGCGTACGAGGTCCTGATCGACGAGGAGTCGGCGGGCCGCCTGACGCCGGAGAAGGCCGACGCGGCCACGAAGAAGCTCATGAGCGAGGCCTACGAGCGCCAGCGCGCGCTCGCCACCGAGATCTTCACGAAGACCGGCGACGCGGCCGACAAGCGCCGGCGCGACGAGATCACGAACCGCGTGATCGAGCGCCTCCCGAAGTGGCAGGCCGACGGCGCCGGCGGCGGCTCCGTCTCCGACCTCGCCTACCGCCGCGGCCGCGAGCTGTTCGCCGAGGCGGTGAAGCTGAAGGACGACCCGAAGCAGCCGAAGGAGGCCTGGCAGAAGCTGCTGCGCGAGGCCCGCGGGTTCTTCACCGAGACCGCGAAGCAGACGACGAGCGAGTACCAGGATCCCGCCCTCGTCTACCTCGTCCGCGTCGAGATCGAACTCGAGCAGTGGGACGACGCGGTCAAGGCCGCGGCCGCCGCGCGCGCCGCCTGGGCCACGGACGCCGGCAAGCGCAAGGTCGCCGACAACCCGAGCCTCGCCGGCATGCGCCGCGCGCAGGCCGCGGCCGCCGACTACTGGGAAGCCCGCGCGCAGGTGTACGCCGGCCGGCCGGACGAGGCGCTCAAGCTGCTCGACGGCTTCGCGACGCGCCACCCCGACGGCGGCGACTACGGCCCCATCGCCCTCGGCCTGCGCTGCGACGTGCTCGCGGAGCAGGGCAAGGTCGCCGAGGCCGAGGCCGCGTACCGCGACCTCCTCACGAAGGCGCCCGACTACCCGAAGATCCCCGCCATCGTGGCGAAGCTCGCCAAGCACTACCAGGAGGTCTCGAAGGAGATCCAGGGCAAGATCGACGCCGTCCAGCTCGAGCTCCTCGGCCCGGTGGACGACCGCGCGAAGGGCGTCCGCGCCCAGCGCATCGCCGCCGACAAGGAGGAGTCGCAGATCGTCGAGCAGATCGCGGCCATGAACCAGACGATCGCCCGCCTCGAGGCCTGGTTCGAGTTCATCAAGGGCGATGGCGTGAAGTTCGGCGAGGAGGAGAAGCGGAAGAACGAGGCCGAGCTGGCCGCCGCGCTCGAGGCCCGCAAGAAGGCGCGCGTCGCCCTCGCCGCGGCCCGCGAGAAGATCGACGTCCTGGCGAAGCGCGCCGAGGCCCTCACGGCGCAGCGGACCCAGCTGCAGCTCGAGCAGGTGCCGTCGATGCGGCGCGCGGCCGAGCTCTACCTCCAGCTCGACGAGGCGCTCCAGAAGCTCGACGCCGCGAACCCGGGCGCGAAGCCGCGCCGCACGGCGGACGACGTCGGCCGCCTCGCCTATCGCTACTACCTGCTCGCCCGCAACGACCCCGCGACGAAGACCGACCTCGTGGCGGCCCGCGACCTCTTCGAGCAGTACTTCGCCATGCCCGAGGTGAAGGCGCTGCCGGAGCACCACCAGAACCGCCGCACGTACGCCCGCATCACCGGCGACGTGTGGTACCGCCTCGCCGAGCAGGCGACGGGCGACGACGCCAAGAAGGCCTACCAGAAGGCCCTCGTCTACCTCGAGCCGTACGCGGCCCGCAACCCGGTCAACGCGGCCATCGTGCGGCTGGTGCTGCGCGGCGAGGTCGCGGTGCTCCGCGCCACGGACTTCAAGGGCCAGGAGTGGCCGGTCCCGGTGCGCAAG
>JAEUHO010000501.1 GCA_016795345.1 Planctomycetia bacterium
GTCGGCTGGGTGCCCGGAGCGGTGCCCGGGGAGCACGTCGTGCTCGCCGCCGCCTACGACGGCCGGCCGCCCCCGGCGGCCGAGACCTTCCACGCGGCCGACGGGCGCGGCACGGGCCTCGCCGCGGTGCTCGAGGGCACGCGCCTCCTCGCCGCCGGGCCGGCGCCGCGCCGCGGCGTCATGGTGGCGCTGCTCGACCTGTCCGACCACGGCGAGGCCGGGGCGCGCGCGCTGGCCTCGATGCCCGGGCCGGCGGGCTCGCGGGCGGTCGCGGCGATCGTCGCCGAGCGGCTGGGCCGCTCGCTGGGCGACGCGAGGCCCGGCGCGCTCTTCGTGCTCGGCGCCGAGCGCGGCGCGGGCCTCGCGTCCCTCGTGGAGGCGATGCGGGTGCCGCCGCCGCTGACGCTGCGCGCGCTCGCGCTCGACCTGCACGCGGAGCCGACGTCGTCGGCGCTGCCGTTCGAGGAGGCGGGGTGGCCCGTGCTGCTCGTCACCGCCGGCGCCTCGCGGGACGACGGGACGTCGCGCGACGTCCCGGACGCGGTCGCGCCCGCGGCGCTCGCCGCGCGCACGGCCGCGCTGCTCGACCTCGTCCGTCGCGTGGCGGACGCCGCCGTCGCGCCCGCGCCCGTCGAGGCGCCGGCGCCGCGCGTCGAGGAGGCGATGACGCTGCGCGCCCTCGCGGCCGACCTGCTCGCGCGCGCCGCCGCGCTCGGGCTCGACGCGCGGCGCGTCGCCCTCGTCCGCGCGCTCGTCGCGCACCTCGACGAGGTGCTCGCGCGCGGGCGCGTGACGCCGGGCGAGCGGCTCACGGCGCGGCTCCTCGCGCTGCAGGTGTTCGCGGCGCTGCAGCAGCGGGACCGCTGACGCGGGGCCCGCCGCCGGCCGGGCCTCGCGTGACCCCGCACGGGGCCGCGTCGCGCCCGGGCGCGCGCGCGTCGGTGCCCGCGTCGGTGCCCGCGCGCGGCCGCGCGCAAGCCCCGCGGTAGGGTGCCGCCATGGATCCGAAGGCCTTCTACGTCACCACGCCCATCTACTACGTGAACGACGCGCCGCACGTCGGCACGGCGTACACGACCATCCTCGCCGACATCGTGGCGCGGTACCACCGGGCCATGGGCGAGCAGGTGTGGTTCCTCACGGGCACGGACGAGCACGGGCAGAAGGCCGCCGACGCGGCCGAGAAGCGCGGGCTGACGCCGAGGGCCCACTGCGACGAGCTCTCGCAGCGGTTCCGCGACACGTGGGCCCGGCTCGGCCTCGCGCCGGACGTCTTCATCCGCACGACCGAGGCGCGGCACGCGGCCGTCGTGCAGGCGGTGCTCGCCGACCTGTGGGCGAGGGGCGAGATCTACAAGGCGACGTACGAGGGCTGGTACCACGTCTCCGACGAGATCTTCGTCACCGAGAAGGAGATCGAGGAGAAGAAGATCGACCCGAGCAAGCTCAAGCGCATCTCGGAGGAGAACTACTTCTTCCGGATGGGCCGGCAGCGCGACGCGATCAAGGCGGCGGTGACGTCGGGCCGCCTCGACATCCGGCCGGAGTCGCGGCGCAACGAGGTGCTCGGGTTCCTCGAGAAGGACCTCGGCGACCTCTGCATCTCGCGGCCGAAGGCCCGGCTGTCGTGGGGCATCGAGCTGCCGTTCGACCGCGACTACGTCACGTACGTCTGGTTCGACGCGCTGCTCAACTACGTGACCGGCGCGGGCTACCGCCAGGACGACGCGCAGTTCGCGCGGACCTGGCCCGCCGACCTGCACCTGATGGGCAAGGACATCCTCACGACCCACAGCATCTACTGGCCCGCGATGCTGCTGGCCGCGGGGATCCCGCTGCCGAAGCGGATCGTCGCGCACGGCTGGTGGCTGGTCGCCGGCGGGAAGATGAGCAAGTCCGTCGGCAACGTCGTGAACCCGCTCGCGTACGCCGACACGTTCGGCGTGGACGCGCTGCGCTGGTTCTTCGCGCGCGAGATGGCCGTGGGCCAGGACACGGAGTTCTCCGACGAGCGGTTCCGCGCGCGCTACGACGGCGACCTCGGCAACGAGTGGGGCAACCTGCTGTCCCGCACGGTGAACATGATCGGGCGGTTCGCGGGCGGGAAGCTGCCGCGGCCCGCGCTCGCGCTCGGCGGGCCCTCGGAGCCGCGGACCGTGGCCGAGGCGCTGCCGAAGGTCGTGCCCGGCCTCGTGGACGACGTCGCGTTCCACCGGATCGGCGAGGCGGCCATGGAGCTCCTCCGCGCGGGCAACCGCCACGTCGACGTCACGCAGCCGTGGAAGGCCGCGAAGGACCCGGGCAAGGGCCCGGTCGTCGCCGACGCGCTCTACACGCTCGCTGAGACCGTCCGCATCGCGTCGGCCCTGCTGGCGCCGATCCTGCCGACGAAGGGCCCCGAGGCCCTGCGGCAGCTCGGCGCCGACCCGTCGCTCGACCTGCGCCGCGCGCTCGCGTGGGGCGTGGGCGCGCCGGGCACGGCGGTCGTGCCGGGGGCCGTCCTCTTCCCGCGCATCGAGGCGCCCAAGGCGTAGCGGTCGCGGGCGCGGCGCTACGCCTTCGGGGGCACCGGCAGGACGGTGTGGGGGATCGACTCCTCCTCCAGCACGTCCTTGAGGCCCTCCCACGAGGTCGCCTCGGTGCCGAGGAAGTCCGTCGCCGCGTCGCCCGCGACGAGCACCTCGCGCGCGCCGAACGTCCGCGAGAGCTCGAAGGCCTCGCGGAGCGCGATCTGCTTCGCGCGGTCGTCGTCCTCGAACGCCTCGTAGTCGGCCTCGGGGCGCGAGAGCGCGACGAAGCCGGGGTAGAGCAGGATGTGGCCGTGCTCCAGCTTGATCGAGACGCGCACCGTCGTCGGCCGCTCCTTGATCTGCTGGAAGACCTCCATCGCCGTCGCCGGCGGGGCCACGACGCCCCACTCCTCGCCGGTGTCCCCGTCGAGGCAGTCCACCTCGAGCCGGCCGTCCTCGGGGGCGTCGATCGTCTCGAAGCCGGCGCCGAGCAGGCGGTCGAGCGCGACGCGGGTCGCCGCCGCGAGCGAACGTTCGGTGTGGATCAGCGTCTCGATGGCCATGGCCGGGCCATGAAACCCTGCCCGGCCCTCCGCCGAAGGAAACGCGGGGAGCGCGGCGTCAGCCGCCCATGGCCGGCGCGGCGTCGGCCGGGGCCGCCGCGCCCGGCGGGGCCGACGTCGGGAGCGGCGCGGCGGGCGCCGCCGGGGAGGGGGCCGACGCGCCGGGCGAC
>JAEUHO010000110.1 GCA_016795345.1 Planctomycetia bacterium
GGCCGCGCGGGCCCGCGCCGCGCTGACGGCGTGCGAGGCGCGGCTCGCGGCCACCGGCGATGCGGCCGCGACCGACGCCGCGGCGGCGCGCGTGGCCGATCTCGCCGTCCGCGCCGCGGCCGCGGCCCGCCGTCGCCTCGACCGGGCGACCGCCGGCTACGAGGCGCGCCGGGCCGCCGTCGAGGCGCTCTCGCCGCTGCGGGTCCTCGGTCGCGGCTGGTCGCTCACGCGGCTCGACGGCGCCCTCGTGAAGAGCGTCGCCGCGGTCCGACCCGGCGATCGGCTTGCCACCGAGGTCGGCGACGGCACGATCGAGAGCCGCGTCGAGGCCGTCCGTCCCGCGCGGGCGTCGGTGGCGCCCCCCGCGGCGCCGCCCGCCCCGCCGCCCGCCCCGCCGCCAGTCGTCCCGCCCGCCGGAGGTCCTTCGTGAGCGCACTGCCCCTTCGCGTCGGTTCGCGCGCGAGCCTCCTGGCCCGCACGCAGACCGAGTGGATCGCCTCCCGTCTCGGCGACGACGTGACGCTCGTCTGGGTGAAGAGCGAGGGCGACCAGGACGCGGTCACGCCGCTCGCGGCGATGGGCGGCCGGGGCGTGTTCACGGCCGCGCTCCACCGCGCGTTGCTCGACGACCGCTGCGACGCCGCGGTCCACTCCATGAAGGACCTGCCGGTCGCGGACGAGCCCGGCATCGCGCTCGGCGCGGTCCCCGTCCGCGAGGACCCCCGCGACGCGCTGCTGTCGCGCGAGGGGCGCCCGCTCGCGGAGCTCCGCCGAGGCGCCGTCGTCGCGACGGGCAGCCCGCGCCGCGCGGCCCAGCTGCGTCGCGCGCGGCCCGACCTCGAGATCGTCGGCCTGCGCGGCAACGTGGACACGCGCCTCGCGCGCCTCAAGGAGGGCCGCTTCGACGCGATGGTGCTCGCGTCGGCGGGCCTCGCCCGCCTCGGGCTGGAGCACGAGATCACCGAGCGCATCGACCCCGCCGTGATGCTGCCCGCGCCCGCGCAGGGCGCGCTCGCGCTCACGATCCGGCGCGGCGACGCGCGCGCCGAGGCCCGCGTCCGCCGGGTCGCCGACGTGTGCGCCGCGGCGGAGGCGACGGCGGAGCGCGCGGTGCTGCACGCGCTCGAGGCCGGCTGCCACGCGCCGGTGGGCGCGCTCGCGCGCGTCGCCGACGGGCGGCTGCGGCTCACGGTCCGCGTGTTGTCCCTCGACGGCGCGCAGTGCCTCGAGGAGCAGGACGAGGGCGGCCTCGCCGAGGCGGCCGTGATCGGGGAGCGCGCGGCCGGCCGGCTGCTCGCCCGCGGGGCGGGGCGGCTCGTGACCCCGTGACGCGAGGCCCGGCCGCCCGCCCGCCGTCGGTCGCGGTCGTCGCCACCGCCGAGACGGCGGCGGGCTGGTGCGAGGCCTTCGTCGAGGCGGGCCTCGTCGCGCGCGCGGTCCCGTTCGCCGTCACGACGCCACCGCCGGACCCGGCGGCGCTCGCGGCGACGGCGGGCGGGACGTACGACTACGTCGTCGCGACGTCGAAGGGCGCGTTCCGGTACCTCCCGACGGCGGGCTGGCACGGACGGCGCGGCGCCGCGGTCGGGCCCGAGACGGCGCGGCGCATGGCCGCGTTCGGCTTCGACGTGGACGTCGTCGGCACCGCGGGCGCGGAGGCGCTGGCCCGCCGGCTGGCGACGCATCTCCCGCCGGCGGCCCGCGTCCTCTGGCTCCGCGGGGCGCGCGCGAACGAAGCGGGGGCGGAGACGCTGCGCGTCGCGGGGTTCGTCGTCGACGAGGTCGTCGCGTACGCCATGGCCGAGGCGCCGGGGTTCGCGGCGGCCGTCCTCGACGAGGCCGCGCGGCCGGACGTGTGGGTGTTCGGCAGCGGCGCCGCGGCCGAGGCGTGGCTGCGCGTGGTCGGGGCGTCGGCGGGCGCGCGGGGGCCC
>JAEUHO010000140.1 GCA_016795345.1 Planctomycetia bacterium
GACGCGGACGGCGCGTGGGCGTTCGACGGCGCGACGCCCGGCGCACGGTACGACGTCGAGGTCGTGCCGGTCGGGCCGTTCGCGCGGACGCGGGCCGTGGTCACGGCGACGGGCGCGGCGACGGACCTCGCGGTCGGTCCCGGCGGCGCGGTGGACCTCGTCACGGATGCCGGCGCGCGGGTCGTCCTGCGGCGGGAGGGGGACGACCCGTCGGCGTTCGAGGTCGTGCCGCCCGCGGGGACCGGCGTGGCGGCGGTGCGCGTCGCGCAGCTCGCCGTCGGTCGCTGGCGCGCCGCCGTCGCGGCCCCCGACGGGGCGGGGCTCGCGCTCGGGACGTTCGAGGTCGAGGCCGGCCGCGTCGCCTTCCTCGACACGACCGTGGGCGCCGACGTCGTGCAGCGCGGGCGGGTGACACGCGACGGCGCGCCGGTCGCCGGCGCCGTCGTCGCGGGGGTGGGGCCGACGCTTGCGACGACGGACGCCGACGGCGGGTACGTGCTCCGCGGGCGGGTCGGGGGCCGCGTCTACCTCGACGTCGTCGCGTCCGGCCCCGAACCGGACGCGGTCGCGATCCGGCGCGCGGCGGCGTGCATGGGCCTCGCGTCGGCCGGCTCGACGGTGGTCGTCGCCGACTTCGCGCTCGGCACCGGGCGGTGGGCCGTGCGTGTCGTCGACGCCGCCGGCCGGCCGGTCGAGGGCGCGGACGTCCGTCCGGTCGGCGCACTCGACCTCGACCCGCCGACCGTCGCGCGGCGCACCGACGCGGACGGGCGCGCCTCGTGGTCCGGCGTGCCCCTCGCAGCGAAGGCGGCGTTCGACGTGACGACGCCGGACGGCGTCGTCGCGCGCGCGGAGGTCCCGGCCGCGACGCCCGACGCGATGCCCACGACGGTCGTCGTGCCCGCGGCCGGGCGGGCGTGTCTGCGCGTCGTCGACGCGGCGGGGCGGCCCGCGGTCGGGGCGTGGATCGATGTCGCGACGCGGGAGGCCTCGGCGTCGCCGCGGACCGTCGCGCAGGTCGTGGCGCCCGACGGCGCGTGCGACGTCGTCGTGCCGGCCACCGGGGCCGAAGTGCGCGCGCGCCGTCGCGACGTCGCGTCCGGCGCCGAGACCGTCTCGCCGTGGGTCGCGACGGCGGACGTCGTCCGCGACCCGTCGTCCGGTACGCTGCGGTTGCCCTGAACGAGGAGGTCCGATGTCCCGCGCCCGTCGCTCCCGATCCGTCCGCGTCGCCGCCGCGTGGCTCGTCGTCGCGGCCGCGACCGCGACCGCCGCGGTGTCGGCCCCGTCCCGCGCGCCGCGGCCGACGGCCGACGCCGCGCCGCGGGCCCTCGACCGTCGCGTGCTCGCCTTCCGCGAGGACGCCGAGCCCGCGCGGGTCGTCGCGGAGGTCACCGCGACCGTCGAGGCGCACGCCGACGGCGTCCACGTGGTGGTCGCCGCGACGGCCACCGGGCCTCGCGTGCACGGCGCCCCGGGGCCGCTGTCGGTCCATGGCGCCAACCGGATCACCGCGGAGGAGCTGACCTCGCTGCTCGCGCGCGACGGCCTCGTGTTGCGGACGCGCGGGGGCGGCGGTCGCGCCCCGGGACCGCGAGGCCCGGCCGCCGTCGTGACGCGCGGCCGCGTGCACGAGCGGCGGCTCGAGGCGGACGGCCGCGTGCGGCACGTCGAGGTCGGGGCGCCGGACGGCGCGGTCGGCGTCGCGTGGACGTCGGAGGCCGTGCCCGAGGGGACGACGACGCTCGAGGTCGTGGCCGACGGGCGGGTGCGGGTGCGCTGCGTGGTGCGGGTGGGCGACGGCGGCGCGCGGGTGCTGCGCCTCGTGCAGGTGGACGAACACGGCGAGGAGGTCGGATCGTGACGCGCGTCCGGAGGTTCGGGCTCGGGGGCCTCGCGATCGTCGCGTGGGCCGCGCTGGCGGCCCCGAGGGTGAGCGCGGCGCCCCCGGCGACGCCGGCGGAGGTCGAGGCGTTCGCCGCGAAGGACCTCGAGGCGCGCTGGGTCGCGTACCACGCGGCGCCGGAGCCCGTCGCGGCATGGGTCGCGTTCCTTGCGCAACGCAAGGACTACGAGCTGCTCGAGCTCCTCGCGCTCACGACGCGGACCCTCGAGGCGCTCGACGCGCTGCAGGTGGCGGACGCGCCCGGATGGCTCCGGTGCGCCACGTGGCGGCTGACGTCGTCGGACTCGCATGCCATGGACGCGGCGCGGAAGTTCCTGCTCGACCGTCGGCCGGGCGCGTTCCTCGCGTGGGTCGCGCGTTACCCGTCGGTGCTCGAGGGGCCGTCCGGGCAGCCCGCCGCGTCGGTGGCGCGGTTGATCGAGGGACAGGAGCCGCGGCCGTCCCTCGAGGACGTGGCGCGGTACGCGCCGCCGTTCGACGCGGACGTCGTGCTCGCGGCGCTGACGCCGCCCGCGGAGGTCGCCGACCTCGGGGCGGCGCCCCGCGCGGCGCCGGGCGTCGTCTACGTCCACCAGGTGGTGCGCGCGCTCGAGGCGTGGGCCATGACGAACCGGCGCGTCGAGCCGTGGAACGGGCGCGTCGCGGCGCTCGTCGGCGCGACGTCGCCCGCGATCGCGAAGGCCGCGGCGCTCGCGTGCGCGTGGCTGCCGCGGGCGGACGTGCCGGTGGCGCGGCTCCTCGCGCTGCTCGATGCGCGGGACCGGCCCGCCGACGTCCGCGCGGCGGCGCTGGTCGGGCTCTCGTTCTCGCCGGCGGCCGAGGCCTACCTGCGGGTGTGCGCGGTGGCCGCGGACCCCGCGCACGTCGCGTGGTCGGCCGCCGTGAGCCGGCTCGGCGACGTCGGCGACGAGCTGGCCCTCGCCGTGCTCGCGGGCCTCACGTTGGCGGACGAGGCCGACGTGGCCCGCGACGCCGCGCGTGCGGCGATCGCCGGCCGGTTGGCCGCGGAGGAGGCGCCGGCGGCGGCGGCGCGGACGCCCGGGTTGCTCGGGCGTGTCGCGCGGGCCGAGGCGGTCGGCGACGCGCGGGCGCCCGTCTACGCCGCCGCGGCGGTCCGAGCCCTCGCCGGGAAGGCGGGCTGGGCCGAGGTGCGCGCAGCCCTTGAGGCGCTGCGCGACACGCCGCCGTCGGCCGACGACGAGGGCGGGCGCGTGGCCGCCCTCGCGCGGAAGGCGCTCGAGGAGGCCCGCGCGGGGCGTTGACGCGGGCCGGCGGCGGCGCGGCGCGGGAGGGGGGGTCGGTGCCGCGCGCGCCGCCCGGGGCGACCGGCCGGGCCGGCGGCGTGGGCCCCGGCCACGCTGCGCCGGTG
>JAEUHO010000161.1 GCA_016795345.1 Planctomycetia bacterium
CGCCACGGCCCCCGGGAGCCCCGTCGCGCGGTGACCCGAGCGGCCGGCCGCCCGGTCGCCACGGTCAGCCGCGCAACAGGGCCCTGGCGACCTCCGCCGCGGCGTCGTCCCACGTCGCGGCGGGCGGCGCCGCGTCGAAGCCGCGCGGGCCCCGGAGCGCGGCGGCGGCCTCGGGCCACGCGTGGCCCTCGCGCGCGGGCGCGGGCGGGGGCACGAGGACGAGCCCGCGCGCGCCGCCCGCGAGCAACGCGCGGTGGGCCGCGATGTCGCTCGCGATCACGGGGGTCCCGCACGCGAGGCTCTCGACGACGGGCAGGGAGTACCCCTCGTACCGCGACGGGACCAGCGTGAACGACGCGCCGGCGTAGAGGGCGGCGAGCTCCGCGTCCGTCGTGCGCGGGACGGCGACGACGCCGTCGCCCGCGAGCGCCTTCGACCCGACGACCACGAGCCGGTACGACGCGCCCTCGGCCCGCGCGCGGCGCCACGCGTCGAGCGCGGCCGCCATCGCCTTGCGCGGCTCGTCGCGGCCGACGACGAGCAGGTACGGCCGCTCCACGCCCCGGGCGCGCAGCACGTCGTCGACGCGGTCGAGCGCGTCGCGCGAGAACGCCGCCCCCACCGCGTTGCGCGCGACGACGGCGTCGCGGACGCCGTACACGGCGCGGAGCTCCTCGCCCACCGCGTCGGAGACGGCGACCACCGCGGCGGCGCGGCGCAGGAGCCCGCCGTACCGCCGCCGGCCGTACCAGGCGCGCAGCCTTCCGCCGTACCCGTGCAGGAACCGGAGGTCGTGGACGGTGACGAGGTTGCGCACGCGGTCCGGGCGCACCACGGGCCCGTGGTCGACCCAGCAGTGCGTGAACGGCGCCTCGCGGTGCCGTCGCGCGAGCGCGCGCGACCGCCGCCACCAGCGCAGGGCGCCGCCGGTGCAGGACACGTCGGTCCGCACGTGGACCACGTTGTCGGCGACGAGGTCCGGGCCCGGCGTCGCGCCGTCGCGCGGCCAGTGGACCTCGAACACGGCGTCGGGACGCAGCCGTGCGACACGGGGGAGGAGCTCGTCGAACCGACGCCGCGCCCCCGACGGCTCCCGGCCGTACGGCGTCGCGTCGACCACGACGAACGGTCTCATGCGTCTCCCCTTTCGACCGCTTCGCGCACGATCTTGAGGAGGGACCGCGCCGCCGCCTCGGGCGGGAAGGCCCGGGCCCGCGCCGCGCCACGCGCCACGAGCGCCGCCGCGACGTCCGGCTCGACGAGGACGCGACGGAGCGCCGCCCGGAGCGCCTCCGGGTCGCCGGGCGGCACGAGCAGGGCCGCGTCCCCCACGACCTCCGGGACCGCGCCCGCGGCGCTCGCGACCACGGGGACCCCGGCCGCCATGGCCTCGAGGGGCGGGTACCCGAACCCCTCGGAGCGCGACGGGTAGGCGAGCACCGCGGCGCCCGCGAGCCGCCGCGCGACCTCGGCGTCGTCCGGGTCGTCGAGCACCTCGGCGGGCACGCCGCGGACGCGCGCGAGCACGCCGCGGGGCGGCCGCCCGACGAGGGTCCACGGGACGACGGGCTCGAGGCCCGCGACCGCGCGGGCCCACACGTCGAGCCCCTTGCGCGGGCCGCGCGCGCCGAGCACGACGCCGCCCGCGCGGGCCGCCGGGCCTCGCGGTCCCGGGCCCCGACCGCCCCCGTCCCCCGCCGGGGCGAACCCGTGCGGCACGACGTGCACGCGCGGCGCGGCGTCGGGCCGCAGCGCGACGACGTCGGCGCGCGTCGCCTCGGAGGGCACGACGATCGCGGCGGCGCGCGCAACGTCGTGGTCGAGCCAGCGACGGTGCGCGAGCGCGCGCAGGCGGCCCTCGAGCGGCCCGAGGCGCACGAACGGCAGCTCGTGCACGCAGACGACGACGGGCACCTCGACGGCCGGGAAGGCCGAGAAGGGCGCGTACCAGGCGTCGAAGCCGACGCGGCGCACCGTGGGCGCGACGCGGCGGCGGAACGCGCGCGGCGTCTCGCCGGGCGCGGGCGCGAGGACGACGACCTCGACCTCGTCGGCGAGCGCCGCGAGGCCCGTGCGCAGGTGCGCGAGCGCGCGCGCGACGCCGCGCCGCGGCTCGACGACGAGCGGTGAGGCGTCGACGGCGAGGCGCAGCCTACGCGACGGCACGGAGGTAGGCCTCCCGCGTGCCCTCGGCGGTGGCGGTCCAGGGGAGCGCGGCCGCGGCGGCGACGCCGCGCGCGACGAGCCGCGCGCGCAGGGCGCCGTCGAGGCAGAGCCGCGCGCGGCCGTCGGCGAGGGCCTCGACGTCGTACGGGTCGACGAGGAGGGCGGCGTCGGGCGCGCGCGCGAGGCCCGGGCCGGCGGCGGACGTGAGCACCGGGACGCCCGCGGCCATCGCC
>JAEUHO010000195.1 GCA_016795345.1 Planctomycetia bacterium
GGCGTCGGCGGCCTCGAGCAGGAACGGGAACGGGCGGACGCCCGCGGGCAGGTCGAAGACGCCGGGGACCGGCATGCGGGTCGCGATCGTCAGCGCGGCATCGACCTCCGCGGCGTCGATGGCGCCGGAGCCGTCGCGGTCGGTCCGCTCGAAGGCGCGCCGCAGGGTGGCCTAGCTCGGCAGGTCGTCGCCCGAGGCCGCGGGCGCCGCGTCGGGGGCGGGCGGGTCCGCGGCGATCCGCTCCGCGACGAGCGCGACGAGGTAGTTCGCCATGAGCGTCGGCGCGTCGAAGTCGGCGCGGGTGAGCGCGCCGTCGGCGTCGCGGTCGAGGCGGCCGACGACGGCGGCCCCGCGCGGGTGCTCGGCCGCCGTGACGCGGCCGTCGCGATCGCGGTCGTGGGTCGCGGCGAGGTACGACCAGACGGCGGCGGCGCCGCGGCCGTGGACGAGCGACGCGGCGGTGTAGGGGTCCGGGGCGCGCGGCGGGCAGGGGCAGTCGCACCGACCGGGCGCGACGGCGCACCCCGCGAGCAGGGGGGCGGCGAGGAACGTGGGGAGGACGAGCCGCAGGGACCGGGGCATGCCCGGGAAACGCACCGGCGCCGCGACGATTCCGTCGCATCGGGGGCGCGACCCGGCGCCGCCCGGGGCCGGCACGGTTCGGCGCGGAGCGTCGTCGTGCGCGACGCGTGCCCGGCGCTCCCCCGCCGCGGCGCGGTCAGGGCGTACGGCGCTCAGGCCCCCGCGCGGACGGGCGAGGCCTCGGTGAGGACGCCCGCGAGCAGCTGGTCGAGCACCTCGCGGGCGGAGTAGCCCGTCGCGCCCGGGGCGAGGAAGTCGGCGACGCCGGCGACGCGGTCGCCGGAGGTGACGAACGGGAGCTCGACCGAGCCGTCCGCGCGGACCTGCGGCTGGCCGATGGTGGCCATCAGCCCGTTGCAGATGCACTTCCGGCCCACCGTCTCGGCCTCGTCGCCGCCCTTCTCGAGGTAGTCCGCGACCGGTTCGGCCGGGCACCGCCAGCCGGCGGTGCCGTCGTCCTTGCGGTAGGCGTGCCGGAGGTAGCCGAGGTCGCAGACGCGGTCGCGGTGGGCGTAGGCCTCCGCGTTCGACATCGTGCCGTCGAGCAGCACGACCTTGATCGGGAAGCCCGTCGGCGACGCGACCGGGTCGGTGAAGACGTGGGCGTCGCCGGTGGCGCTCGACGCGATCACGCGGCGCTTGAGGCCGGCGTCGAGGCCGGACTCGTTGCAGTACGCGAACGCCGTCCCGACCTGGATGCCCGCGGCGCCCTCGGCCCGCGCCTCGGCGAGCCCGCCGACGCGGCCGTACGAGCCCGCGAGCCAGAAGGGCGCGCCGAGCGCGGCCATCTCGCGGAGGTCCACGACGTCGCGGGCACCGTAGGCGGGCTCGCCCGTGGGGCCGAGCGGCGGCGCGCCGCGGGGCGGCGCGTTGTGGCCGCCCGCGGTGGGCCCCTCGACGACGAACCCGTCCACGCGGCCGCTCGCCTTCCGCAGGAGCGCCGACGCGAGCGTGCTCGAGGAGACGATCGCGAGGAACCGCGGGCGCTCGAGGACCGGCGGGTCGCCGCCGAGGAACGCGCGCGGGTCGAAGCGCGTGACGAACTCCTCGCCGGCCTCCGCGCCGCGCACGTCGAGCTTGAGCTCCGCGGGCTCGCCGCGCGCCAGCCGGTCGAGGATGCCCGGGATCGCGCGCGGGATGCCCGCGCCCACGAGCACGAACCCCACGCCCGCGAGCATCGCGCCGTAGAGCGTCGGCAGCGTCGGCAGCTGGATCTTCTCGAGGAGGTTGATGCCGACGGCGCCCGCGTGCCCCTCGCGCGCGAGCCACACCTCGACGAACGCGGCGGCGACGAGCAGCTGCTCGAGGAACGGGCCGGGCTGCGCCGCGAGGAGGGGCTTGCCGCGGAACGGGGCCGAGTCGGCCTTGCCGCCGGGGACGAAGTAGGTGTCGAGGATGCGCTTCGCCGCCGCGGGCACCGGGAACTTCGCGAGCGCGCCCGCGATCAGCCCGTCGGGGTCGCCCTGCTGCAGGCGGCGCGTGAGGATGAGGTCGAGGCCGGTGCCGGACACGACGCCGAGCTGCCCCGCCGACGAGACCGCGCGCGCGAGCCTCCAGTCGGAGACGCCCGCGCCCATGCCCCCTTGGATGATCAGCGGGAGGGCGGTCGCGTCCAAGCCCCTATGGTAGTCGCGTGCGGAGCGGGTCGGTCCGGGATTCGCCCCGTGACGCGCGGGCTCCGTGCGCGCGGGGCCGCGCCCCGCCCGGGCCGGGGGGGGCCGCGCATCACTTCCGCCGCACGGGGCGGCCCGGTCGTGCCCCGCGTCAGTCGCTCGCGAAGAACAACCAGTCGGTCTGCTCCTCGTCGATGAGGTCGTTCACGATCGTCACCGGCTCGGCGCGGACCGAGGCGAACACCCGGCGCAGCGCGTCGACGAACGGCGAGTGCTCGACGGACGACCACACCGCGAGGACCCCGCCGGGCGCGAGGTGCCGTTTCGCGCACGCGAGGCCCGCGTCGCCGTGGAACCCCGCGGCCGGGCCCGTCGCGCCGCGGGACAGCGGCTCGTCGGGCGAGTGGTCCACGTCGATCAGGACGAGGTCGTGGGTGCGCGAGGGCGGCGCGAGGAGGCGCGCGTAGACGTCGCCCCGCACGACGACGAGCCGCGGGTCGGCGCGGAGCGCGCCGGAGAGCGGCACCAGGCCGCGCGTGAGCCAGTCGATCACCTGCGGCAGGAACTCGACGACCTCGACGCGCGCGACCCGCGGCGACGCGAGCGCCGCGTGCGCGGTGTAGCCGAGGCCGAGCCCCCCCACCAGGACGTCGAGGTCGCGCCCCGGGTGCAGGTCGAGGGCGACCCTCGCGAGCGCCTCCTCGGAGGCCGTGAGGTGGCTGCTCATGAGGAACTCGTGGTCGAGCGTGATCTCGGTGACGCTCGTCCCCGGCGCGCCGGGCAGCTCGCGGCGGCGGAGGCAGAGCAGGCCGAGCGGCGTCGGCTCGTACGCGAGGATCTCGAGGGTGGGGCGGGCCATGGCGTGGGCTCGGGCGGCGCCGGGAACGGGGCGGGCGCGACGGCCCGCGGGAGCGGGGCGCGGGCGCGACGGCGGTCGAGGCAGCCTACCCGGCCCGCGCCCCGCGCCGCCCCTCCTTCGGACCCCGTGCGCGGTCGCGGTAGGGTTTACGCGAGGCCCGCGCGCCGGCGGCGGGCAGGAGGCGACGATGCGGACGTCGAACGGGTGGATGGGACGGCGGGTCGCGCGCGCGGCCGCCGCCGCGGCCGTTGCCCTCGGGGCGCTCGTCGTGGCCGGGACCGCCGGCGCCGCGGACGCGCCGTCGGCCGCACCGCCCACGGAGGCCGCGTTCCTCGCGGAGCTCGACCGCGCGAAGGCCAACCTCTCCGCGGGCAAGCCCGCGGACGCCCGCAAGGTGCTGCTCGACGCGCTCGAGCGCCACCGCGAGACCGACCACGTCCACGCGAAGCTGCTCACCGTCGAGGACCTCGCGGCGCGGATCGCGTTCCGCGCGACGGTCCCGCCCCCCGAGCCCCAGAGCGTCGTGAAGGGGAAGCTGAAGAAGTTCCTGTCGTTCTCGGGGCTCGTCGAGCTCGTGTACGAGGTCGGCAAGCCGAGCGACCTCGAGGCCCGGCCGGACGGGTCGCTGCTGTTCCCGGTGCGCTTCCGCGGCCCCTACACCATCACGATCAAGGGCGACTCGTACGCCGACGACCCCAAGAAGGTCCCGCTGGTGCAGCTCGGCATGGACGCGCAGGGGCGGGCCAAGCTCGACGACGCGTGGCTCGTGAGCTTCGGCGTGCCCCCGTTCACCGACGGCGGGCAGAAGGCGTGGCTCCCGCCGCGCATCCTCCGCATCGCGGGGGAGGCGAAGACCGTCGTCGCGGAGAAGACCGACGCGCATCCCGCGCAGGCCCGACGCCCGTTCCGCCTGGAGGCGACGATGTCGGCGACGCGGGTCGCCGCGTCGGTGAACGGCACCACGATCGGCGGCGCCGAGAAGCCGGACGGCGTCTTCGGCTTCGTGCTCATCCTCGTGCCGGGCTGGCGCGAGATCACGATCTCCGGCCAGATCGAGCCCTCGTGGATCCAGGGCCGGCTCGACGAGATCGTGGCGGCGAAGCGCAAGGCGTTCGACGCGACGTTCGACGTGCGGTCGGTGCTCCCCGCGTGGTTGTACGCGCCGCGCGGGAAGGCCCCCGCGCCGACGGCCCACCGCGAGGGCCTGGGCGGCTCGATCCTCGCGCTGCCGCCGGAGCTGATGGTCCCGTACGCCGAGGCGCTCGAGAAGGTGGACGACGACCCGAAGGCCGCGCTCGAGGCGGCCGAGGCGCTCCGCGCGAAGGGCGCGACGGCGGAGGCCGTGGGCCTCCTGACCGCCCGCGCGCTCGAGGCGCTCGGCGAGCCGACGAAGGCGCTCGCCGCGGTGGACCAGGTGCTCGCGGCGGCGCCGGACGCGTTCGACGCGCTGTTCGCGCGGGCGGGGCTGCTCGTGCGGCTCGGCCGCGACTCCGACCTGACGCTGACGCTCCAGGCCCTCATGAAGCGCCCGGAGGCCGGGGCCGCGACCTACGTCGCCGCGGGCCGCTTCCTCCTGCTCGCCGGTCGCCTCGACGAGGCGCGCCGGCTCTCGGAGGACGCGGCGCGGCGCGGCGAGCGCTCGGAGGCGCTCGAGCAGCTCGGCCGGCTCGTCGTGCGCGCGCAGGCCGGGCCGGCCTGGCCGCGGGCGTTCGAGTACAAGTCGAGCAACTACCACGTCGTCTCGGACATCGACCAGGACACCTGCCGCAAGGCCGCGCTGGTGCTCGAGGACGCGCTCGCGGACTTCCGCGGCCACGTGCGCTCCCTCAAGCCCGAGCCGCGCCGCCTGTACCGCGTGTACCTCTTCTCGGGGCGCGCCTCGTTCCAGGACTACGTCGAGGACGCGCTGTCGTTCGCGGGCAAGGCCCCCGAGCAGGTGGCGGGCCTGTACAGCCCGGTCCTCAAGCAGCTGCTCATCTGGAACCTGCCCGACCGCGACGAGATGATGAAGACGGTCCGCCACGAGGGCTTCCACCAGTACCTCGACCGGCTCCTGCCCGACCCGCCCGTCTGGCTCAACGAGGGCCTCGCCGTCTACTTCGAGGACCTGAAGCGCGTCAACGGCGAGCTCAAGACCGACGCCGTGCGCCGCGACTTCGTGCAGATCCTCGCCGGCAAGCCCCTCGTCCCCATGGCCGAGTTCGCGCGGATCCGCCACGCCGACTTCTACCGGACCAGCCCCCACTCGTACGCCCAGGGGTGGCTCGTGGCACACCTGCTCCGCCACGGCACCCCGCGCCACAAGGAGCTCTACCGCGCGCTGCTCTCGCGGCTCGAGACCGCCGCGGGCACCGAGGCGGTGCGCGCGACCTTCGACGACGCGACGCTCCGGGCGCTCGACACCGACCTCAAGGCGCACCTCGACGCGCTGCGCGCGCGGTAGGGCGCCGTCACGCGACGAGCGGGTCCGATGGGAGGCCGTGCGTCGGGGCGCCCGGCGCGACGAGCGCCGAGGATGGCGGGTTCCTGACCCGCCGAGGAGGAGGGACGCCGCGTCGGGCGCCCCGCCGCCGCCCGCGATCGCCCGAACGGTGTCGCCACACGCCCCGCCGCCGTCCCGCGACGGGGCCGATCGGCAGCGGAGCCGCGGCGCATCGCCGGCGCGCCCCGACCCGGACGGAATGGGGTCGGGACCGCGCCCCGCGGCGGCCGGGGCCTCGGGCGGCGGCACAATGGCCCGGCGATGCGCGCCGCCCTCCCCCGCCGTCCGGTCCCGCGCGCGACCGGGCGCGGGCCCTTCGCCCTCGTCGTCGTCGCGACGCTCGCCGCCGCCGGGTGCCGCGGCGGGGTGCGCGGCGCGGGCCGGCCCACGGGCACGCCCCCGCCGGCCGTCGTCCTCCCGCCCGCGGCCGACGCGGGCGCCGACGCCGACACGTCGCCGCGGCAGGACGTCGCGGGCCTCCCGAGCTTCGGGCGCGTGGACGACGGGTTGTGCCGGTCGGGGCAGCCCGCCGACGAGGGCTACCACACGGCGAAGGCGCTCGGCGTCCGCACGGTCGTGGACCTGCGCGGGTCCAAGGTCGGGCCGGGGGCGACGAAGGCGGCCGGCCTCGACCTGGTCGTCGTGCGCACCGGCGCGAAACGCGTCAGCGAGGCCGACGTCGTCGCGTTCCTCCGCGTCGCGACCGACCCCGCCCGCCGGCCGGTCCTCGTGCACTGCGCGTCGGGCCACGACCGCACGGGCGCCATGGTCGCGGCCTATCGCCGGGTCGTCTGCGGCTGGACGGCGGAGGCCGCCCTCCGCGAGATGCGGCGGTTCGGGGCTGCGCCGTGGTACCGCAACCTCGTGAAGCTGATCGAGCGCCTCGATCCCGAGACCGTCCGCGCGCGCGTGGCCGCGCCCGACGACGGCGACGCGGGCGGGTCGGGCCGTCCGGCCGCGCCCGCGCCCGACGAGGCCGCGCCCGCCCCCGACGACGACGCGGACGACGACCCGAGGCCGGGGACGTCGCCGACGACGCCGCGGTGAGCGCGGGAACCCGAAACTCTGGAACGGCCCCGACGTCCGACCCATACTGCGGCGGGAGGTCCCGCGTGCGACGGTTCGGTCGGCCCTGGTCGCGGTCCGGCGTTCCGGGGCGGAGGACCGCCCCGCGCGCGGGCCTCGCGTCGCTCGTCGCCCGCCTCGCGCTCTGCGCGGGGCTCGTCGTGGCCCTCGCCGGGACGGCGTGCGGACCCGACGGCCCGCCCGACGGCGTGCTGCGGATCGGGTGTTTCCCGAACGTCACCCACGCGCAGGCCCTCGTGGCGCGCCAGCTCGAGCGGAAGGGCACGCCGTGGTTCGCGCCGCGGCTCGGCGTGAAGGTCGAGTGGGTCACGTTCAACGCGGGCCCGAGCGCGATGGAGGCCCTCCTCTCCGGCGCCATCGACGCGACCTACGTCGGCCCCAACCCCGCGCTCAACGCGCACATCCGCAGCCGCGGCGACGAGGTCCGCGTGCTCGCGGGCGCGGCCTCGGGCGGGGCGGCGCTCGTCGTGCGCCGCGGCGCCGGGCTCCGCGGGCCCGCCGACTTCCGCGGCCGCACGATCGCGACGCCGCAGCTCGGCAACACCCAGGACGTCGCGTGCCGCGCGTGGCTCGCGGCCGGCGGGCTGAAGGTGACGGTCACGGGGGGCGATGCGTCGGTCGTGCCCACGGCCAACCCGGACCAGCTGGCCCGGTTCGTCGCGAAGGAGCTCGACGCCGCGTGGACGGTCGAGCCGTGGGTGTCGCGCCTCGAGCGCGAGGCCGACGGCGAGATCCTCGTCCCCGAGCCCGACGCCCTGACCACCGTCCTCGTGGCGAGCCGCGCGCTCGTCGAGCGGCGCGGCGCGCTCGCGAAGGCCCTCGTCGCGGCGCACGCCGAGCTCACCACGTGGGTCGTCGCCCACCCGGAGGAGGCGCGGGTGCTCGTCGGCGCCGAGCTGCTCGCGCTGACGCGCCAGCCCATCGCCCCGGACCTCCTCGCGCACGCGTGGCCGCGCCTGCGGTTCGAGCACGCCATCGACCGCGCGCGGTTCGAGCGGCTCGTCACGACGGCGCAGGGCGTCGGGTTCCTCGCCGACGCCATCCCCCTCGACCGCCTGGTCGTCGCCCCGTGACCGACGTCCAACAGGAGCTCGCGCCCGCCCCGCCGCTCAAGCTGGCGATCCGCGGCGTCGGCAAGTCGTTCGCCCAGGGCAAGGCCGTCGTCCACGCGCTCGACCAGATCGACCTCGACGTCGCCGAGGGCGAGTTCGTCTGCCTCGTGGGCCCGAGCGGCTGCGGGAAGTCCACGCTGCTCTCGATCATCGCGGGCCTCGAGACGCCGGACCGCGGGGAGGTCCTCGCCGACGGCCAGCCCGTCCGCGGCCCGGGGCGCGACCGCGTCGTGATGTTCCAGGAGCACGCGCTCTTCCCCTGGAAGGACGTGCTCGGCAACGTCGAGTTCGGGCTGCGGTTCAAGCCCAACCTCGACGCGAAGGCCCGGCGCGAGGTCGCGCGCTTCTATCTCCGCATGGTGGGGCTCGAGGCGTTCGCCCACGCGTGGGTCCACGAGCTCTCGGGCGGCATGCGCCAGCGCGTGGCGCTCGCGCGGTGCCTCGCGCCCAACCCCCGCGTGCTCCTCATGGACGAGCCGTTCGCGGCGCTCGACGCCATGACCCGCGAGCGGCTCTACGGCGACCTGCAGCAGATCTGGTCGGCCCGCCGCAAGACGATCGTCCTCGTCACGCACAACATGCGCGAGGCCCTGACGCTCGGCGACCGGATCGTGCTCATGACCCCGCGGCCCGGCCGCATCCACGCCGAGCACGTGTCGGGGCTCCCGCGCCCGCGCGACATCAACGCCCCCCACCTCGCCGAGCGCGCGGCGGAGCTCACGGCGGAGCTGCGGCGCGCGCTCGGCCCCGACGAGGAGGCCACGCGGTGAGGCGCTGGGCCGTCCGGACGGGGTTCCTGCTCGCCCTCGGGCTGCTGTGGCAGGGCCTCGCGTCGGCGGGGGTCTGGAGCCCGGTGCTGCTCCCCCCGCCGGCGTCGGTCCTCCGCTGGCTCGGCGCCGCGGCGGCGGACGGCACGCTCGCGGCCGCGACGCTGGTGACGCTGCGGCGGCTGACCGTCGGCTTCGCCATCGGGGTGGGGCTCGGCCTGCCGATCGGCCTGCTGTGCGCCCGGTCGCGCGCGTTCGACGACACCGTGGGCCTCCTCGCGCGCGGGGCGCAGTCGCTCCCGAGCGTCTGCTGGGCCCCCCTGGCGGTCCTCTGGTTCACCCGCGCCGACCTCGCGATGTTGTTCGTCGTCGTCATGGGCACGGTGGGCTCCATCGCGATCGCGGCCGCCGACGGCGTGCGCGCGGTCCCCCCCATCTACGTGCGCGTCGCCCGCACCATGGGCGCCGGCGGCGCCGCGACGTGGCTCCGCGTGGTCCTGCCGGCCTCGCTGCCGTTCGTCGTGTCCGGGATGAAGCAGGGCTGGGCGTTCGCGTGGCGGTCGCTGATGGCCGCCGAGATCATCGTGCCCGGCATGCACGCCTTCGGCCTCGGGCACCTGCTCCACTACGGCCGCGAGCTCCACGCCATGGACCAGGTGCTCGGCGTGATGATCGTGATCGTCGTCGTGGGCGTGGCGATCGACCGCGTCCTGTTCGCCTCCGCCGAGCGCGCGCTGCACCGGCGCTGGGGCACGGGGAGGTCGCCGTGACGCCCGACGCCGGCGTGCTGCGGCGCCGCGTGAAGGTGGGCGACCCCACGGGCCTCCACGCGCGGCCGTGCGCCGCGCTCGCGAAGCTCGTCGCGCGCGCGCGCGACGCGACGCTCAAGGTCCGCGTGCGCGGCGTCGAGGCCGACGGCGGCAGCATCCTCGACCTCCTCGGCCTCGTCGCGGCCGGCGGCGAGGAGCTCGAGCTCGTGGCCGAGGGCCCCGGCGCCGCGGCGCTGCTCGACGCGGCCGCCGACGTCGTCGGCCGCCCGCCCTGACCGCGAGCGGGCCTCGCGGTCCCGCGGATCGCCGTCGGCCCCCGTGGTCCGGCGCGCGGCGGAGCGCGTGTATCCCGGCGCGCGAGGGTGGCCTCTCCCCTGCTGTCGGGCATCTGCTACGGACTGAACGATCCATCCCCCCCGGACGGTCGGTCCTTCCCCAGGTGCCCGACTTTTTTCGTTCCCCGCCCCTTCACGGAAGGGATGCCGGGGGCGCGGTGCGTGCCGGCGGCCGCGCGCCAGGGCGCTGGGCTCGCCATCGCCATCGGCGCGCAAGGGTCGCGCGGCGGCGACGGGGCGCGGTCGGTCCGCGGGGGCACGCGAGGCCCGGTCCGCGTCGCCGCGGTCGGGCCCCGCCGTCGCCGCGCCGGTCCGGCGGGCGCGCCTACTTCGAGAAGGTGTCGTCGCCGGGCGACGGCGGACCGATCACCCAGGCGCCGTCCTCGTCCTGCTCCGGCGCCATCGTGCGCCGCAGGCGCTCCTCGCGCGCGGCGTCGCGGTCGCGGGCGGCGGCGTCCGTGCCGGCGGGCAGCCCCAGCAGCTCGCGGAGCGAACGGCGCACCTCGTCGCCCTCCCACGGCTTCGTGAAGAAGCGGTGGAGCCGGCCCTCGTTCATGGCGGTCATCACCATGGCGAGGTCGGCCTGCGCGGTGAGGAGGATGGCGATCACGTCCGGCTTCGTGCGCCGCACGTGGATCATGAAGTCGAGCCCGGGCGTGCCGGGCATGTAGTGGTCGCAGACGATGGCGCGCACCTCGGGGTGCTGCTCGAGGATCGCCTCCGCCTCCCCCGCGTCGTAGGCGTGGAGGAGGTCGTAGGGCTCACGCCGGAGCGTTCGCTCGAGCGCCCGGTGAATGCTCTCCTCGTCGTCCACGATCAAGAGCGTCGTCTTCGCGGGGTTCATGGGCTCGGTCTCCCTGGGGGCGGCGGTCCTCCGCCGGCCACTCGATGCGGAACTTGGTGCCTTGGCCGGGCGAGGACACGAGCTCGAGGTGGGCGCCGTGCGCCTCCACGATCTCGTGCACGAGGTGCAGTCCCAGCCCGGTGCCCTTGCCGGCGGCCTTCGTGGTGAAGAATCCGTGCAGGGCCTTGGTCGCGGTGGAGTCGGTCATCCCGACCCCCGTGTCCTCGACCTTGAACACGACCCGCCCGGGCGGGCCGTCCTCGGCGGCGAACGTGAGGGTGCCGCCGTGGGCCTCCATGGCGTCCAGCGCGTTGCCGCCGAGGTTCAGGAGCACCTGCTGCAGGCGGCCCGGGTCGGCCAGCGCGGCGCCGGAGGTCGCGCAGCGGACCTCGATGCGCAGCGGCGGCTTGGCGCGGTGGCGGAGCAGGCGGGCCGCCGACTCGATCGCGCGGGCGCAGGGCACGGCGACGTGCTCGGCGGGCGTCGCGCGGGCGACGGCGGTGAGGTCGAGGGCGAGGCGGTGGAGGTGGTCGCAGGCGGCGCGCGCGTCGTCGACGGCGGCGCGGAGCATCACGCCGGGGTCGTCGCGGGGGCCCGTGGCCGGCGCGGCGCCGAGCTCGTCGAGGAGCGACGGCGCCTCCTCCAGCGCGGCCTTGAGGGCGGCCACCGGGTTGCGGATGTCGTGGGCGATGCCGGCGGCGAGCGTCCCCAGCGTGGCGAGGCGGTCCGCGGCGGAGAGGCGGCGGCGCACCGCGTCGAGCTCCTCTTCGCTGCGGGACAGGTCGCGCGTGCGGTCGGCGACGGCGGCCTCGAGGCGCCGGCGCTCCTCCTCGGCGCGCTGCCGCTCGCGGGCCGACTCGCGGCCGCTGTCGGCCAGCTGGCCCATGAAGAGCGACACCACGAAGAAGAACGCGAACTGCGACAGCACCGGGAAGGTGAGCAGGGTCCGCGGGTCGGCCCCCCACCGCGAGACCGCGGCGAAGACGCTGCAGACGACGACCGCGTTCAGCGCGGCGCTGCCGATGCCCTGGATCACCGCGGCCATGAGCACCAGCGTGAAGTAGGCGGTGATGAACTCGGGGACGTTGGAACCGCGGAGGACGATGAGGACGCTGACGACCAGCACGTCGAACACGAACACCGCGCGCTGCACGCGGGCCGAGAGGAAGACCGGGAGCCGGGAGGCCATGTACCCGAGGTTGGTCACGCCGTAGACGATGAGCGTGAACCAGAACGGGCCGGGATGGACCGGTCGCTCGCCGAGCCCCAGCATCGCCAGGCCCGCGAGCACGAGCAGGCGCAGGGCGACGACGGCGTCGCGCGGGTCGCGCAGGTACTTGCCGGTCGCGAACGTCATCGGACCCCCTCCCGTGTCGTCGTCACGCGCACCTCGCCGACGGCGCGGGGCAGCAGCAGCACGACCGACGAGCGCGCCCCGCCCGACCCGGCCCGCAGCACGCCGCCCGCCCGCTCGACCTCCGCCCGCAGCAGCTCGAGCTCCGTCGTGGCGGGGACCGCCAGGGGCGCGTCGCACGCGAACGTCACGCGCGGCCCGTCCTCGGCCCGCTCCACCACCACCCGCACGCCGCCCGTCCGGCCGCGACCGACCGCGCCCAGGAGGCGGAAGATCCACCGCGAGCACTCGGCGGGCGGGACGCCGCACGCCACGGCCTCGCGTTCGTCGAGCACCGGCGCCGCCACGCCGGCGTGCACGCGCACGTGCGCCGCGATGGCCTCGCGCACGACCGGCGCGAGCGGCGTCCGCACGGCCGCGCGTCGCGCCGCCGTCGCGCCGTCGAAGAGCGACGTCAGGTTCGCGGTCACCTTGCGCAGCTCGCCCTTCGCGTCGACCACGGCGTCGAGGGACGCGCGGACCTCGTCCCGCGGGTCGGCGTCGAGCGCCGGCAGCAGGGCCTCGAGCGTCTCCTCGGCGAAGTCGAGGTTCGCGCACGCGGCGCCCAGCGGGTTGTTGAGCTCGTGGGCGAGGCCCGCCGCGAGGCGTTGCACGCCCTCGGTCCGCTCGAGGTCGAGGATGCGGCGCTCCGCGTCCACGGCGGCGTGTTTGGCGGCCTCGAGCTCGGCGGTCCGCTCGCGCACGCGGGCCTCGAGCGAGTCGCGCTCGCGGCGCAGGTCGAGGGTCCGTTCCTCGACGCGCCGCTCGAGCTGGCCGTTGGTCTCCTGCAGGCGCGCGTTGGCCGCGAGCCGCCCCAGGGTGAGCCCCACGAAGGCGCCCGCGGGCTCGCAGACCGACTCGGCGCCCTCGCAGAGGCCGCGTTCGACGGTGCCGAGGACGAGGAGCCAGCCGCGCCGGCCGCCCCCCGCCGAGAACGTCGAGAGGACGCCGCGCCGGCCGTCGTGGGTCCCGGAGAGGTCGACGCCCGCCGGGAACTCGAACGGGACCGACGCGCCCGCGGCGACGCCGCGCGCGAGCACGCGGACGAACTGCGAGAGGGCGGCGGCGTCGCGCGCCTTGCCCCGCGCGTCAAACACGTGTTCGGCGCCGGCGGGGTCGGGCAGGCCCACCCAGCCCGCGGTCCCGCCGAGGTCGGGCACGAGGGCCGTCAGCACCGCGCGGGCGAGCTCCGCGGGGTCGTTGGCCTCGAGGCACAGGCGGCCGATCTCGAGCAGCAGCTTCGCGAGCGCCTGCTGGCGGTGGAGGTCGCGGACGTGCTGGTCGCGGTCGTTCATCTGCCGGGCCGCGTCGAGCGCGACCTCGAGCCCCGCGACGTCGGGGCCGGCCGGGCCTCGCGTCACCACGACGGAACGCCGCGTCGTCGGCCGGTCGTCCACGGGGGCGCCGTCGTCGGAGCGCGCGAGGTGCGCGTCGAGCGCGTCGAGGAACGCGTTCCGGACGTTCACCGCGCCGGCCGTGGACTCGTCGGCGAGCGCGTGCGCCGCCGCCGCGACGAGCGCGCGCCGGAACGAGCGGCCGACGCCGCGCCCGAGGAGCGCCGACGTGCCGACCGTGTCCACGATCGCGCGCGACGGCACCGCCGCGACGAGCGAGGCCACCACCTCCTCCACGGCGCGCGCACCGGGCAGGTCGAGCTTGTTCACGGTGACGACCACCGGGTGAGGGCGGCGGCCGAGGTCGAGGCGCGCGAGCTCCTCGTCGAGCTGGCGCCACGCGACGAGGTTCGCGTCCGCGGCCGCGGGCGTCGCGTCCGCGACGAACAACACGCCGTCGGCGCCGCGGAGGATGCGCCGGCGCGTCTCGACGTAGACCTCCTGGCCGGGGACGGTGTACGCATGGACGCGGATCTGGAGGTCGCGGTACCGCGGCAGCTCGAGCGGCGCGTAATCGAAGAAGTACGTCTGCTCGTCCGCGGTCTCGACCGACTGCATCTCGCCGCGGTCGGCGGGCGTGAAGGAGCCATGAAGGGACCGGAGGCTCGTCGTCTTCCCGCCGCGGGCGGGACCCCAATAGACGAGCTTGAGGTCGAGGCGGTGGGCGGGTCGGTCGAGATAGGCCACGGACCCCCCGAGTCGGACCCCGACGTGGGGTCCGTGGGCGACTATCGGCCGTCGCGGGCACGCCACGTGAGCGGCGCGCCCGACGGCCCCCGGGGCCCCGGGGGCCCGCGACGGGTCGCGGCGCGGCCCGCGACGGATCGGTCGCACCGCCACCGCGGTAGACTTCGGCCACCGCTCCGGGGGAGTCGCCGACGCATGGGACCGCGCACGCAGGCCGGACGCCACGCCACGGGCCGCTCGGGAGGGCTCGGCCCCGCGCGGGTCGGGGTCCGCGGGACGACGGGACGTCGGCCCCGCGTTGCGCGTGCGCTCGCGGTGCTCGCGACCGTGCTCCTGTTCGGGCCCCACGCCGCGCCGGCCGCGGCGGGCGGCGGCAAACCCGCCCCGAAGCCCGTCGCGCCGGGCGCGGCGCAGCCGGTCGGGGGGCTGCCCGCCGGCTGCGTGCGGCTCGTGGACGGACGGCACCCCACGCTCTCGCCCGACGGGCAACGCCTCGCGTTCGGGCGCATGACGTTCGACGCGAGACAGGTGGACGAGACCGGCGCGCCCGTGCCCATCCCCGAGCTCTGGGTGCGCGACCTCGTCGCGAAGAAGGAGTGGAAGCTCCCGGTGCCCTCGAGCCCCGACGCCTTCACCTCCGACGGCGTGCTGCTCGTGCGCGCCGGCTACGGCGTGGACCCGGCGAAGGGCGAACGCGTGCCCGCCGTGGCGGCGGTGCCCGCGACCGTGGGGTTCCAGCGCCCGGCGTGGACCCGCGACGGACGGCGCGTCCTGATCGTGCCGCGCGCGACGCCCGAGGAGCCGACGGCCCTGGCGCTCCTCGACGCCGCCGGTTCGTCGGTCCCGCTCGCGGGGACCGTGGGCCTGCGCACGGACCAGGCCGTCGTCGTCGCGTGGTCGCCCGACGCGAAGCGCGTGTACGTGAACGCCCTCTTCGCGCCGGAGGGCCGCGCCCCCGTCCGGCGGGTCGGCCTCGTGGACGTCGCGTCGGGCGAGATGCGCGTCCTCGCCGAGATGCCGGAGTGGATCGACATCCCGGGCCACTACGGCACCGACAGCGTGATCACGGTCCCGGGCTACGGGTTCGGGCCGTACCGCCCGGGCTTCGAGGCCGACGGTCGCGTGCGGCGGAACGAGTGGAAGCGCCCCACCGGGCCGCGGTACGGGCCGGACGTGTGGGACGCGGCCGGCCGGCGCGTCACCTGGATCGAGGGCCAGGGCCGGAAGGAAGCCGACGCCTTCGTCGCCGAGGTCGAGAGCGGCGCGGTCTACCGCGTCACGGTGGACGGCGAGACGAAGTGGTCGCCCGCGCTCGACCCGACGGGCCGTCGGCTCGCGTTCCTGACGGCCGACCTGACGGCCTACGACAACCTGGTGACGCGCCGGCGCATCCGGGTGCTCGAGCTCGCCACGGGCGTCGCGAAGGACCTGCCCGTCGCCGGGACCGACGGCGTCCCGGGCACGCTCGGTTGGACGCCCGACGGCCGCCAGCTCGTCTACGAGCTGCGCGGCGGGACGATCGGCGGCATCTACGCCCAGGCCGTCCCGCCCGCGGCCGACCGCCCCGCCGACGCGAGGCCCGCCACGCCCGAGCTGCGCCCGAAGGAGCGGACCGTCGCATGGCTCGCGTCCGCCGACGCCGACCGCGTGGCCGCCGCGATCGTGCGCGCCGACGAGGCCTGGGACGCGTCGTTCGTCGGCCCGGTCCGCGCCGCGCTCGTCCGCTGGATGAAGTCCGACCACTTCGTCGTGCACGGAGGCCTCAGGCTGCTGGGCTCGAAGGGCGTGAAGGAGGCGGTGCCGGAGTTCGTGCTCGCGCTCGGCACGGACCGCGGCTCGACGCAGCGCCTCGCGGTGCAGTGGCTCGCGCGCCTCGGCGCGAAGCAGGTCGTCCCCGAGCTCGACCGGCTGCGGTCGGGCACGACGTTCGAGCTGCGCGTCGCGGCGGCCGGCGCGATGGTCGAGCTGGGCGATGCGCGGGGCTGGGACACGCTGCGGACCGCGGCCAAGGAGGACGCGGTGGCGGCGCGCCTCGACGTCTGCGCGGCCCTCTGGCGGATCCGCGACCCCGTGGCGGTGGACCTGCTCATCCCGTGGGTCGGCGACGCGCGGCGCCACGACGGGTGGAGCTCGCCGGGACGCGACACGCTCGGCGCGGCGGCGCAGCTCGCGCTCGCGGCGCTCACGGGCGCGTCGCACGGCGGCGACCCCGCCGCATGGAAGGCGTGGTGGAACGACACGGCGAAGCGGACGCTGCCCGCCGAGCCCCCGCCCGTGCCGGACGAGGCGCGCGTTCTGTTCGACGAGTGACGGGCCGGGCCCGGCGGTCCCGGGACCGGCTCGCGCGCGGGGGCCCGAAGGGTGGGCCCGGAGCGTCGGGCCGGAGGGCGCGCGCGCTACTTCCCGGTGAGCGGCCGCGTGGCCCGCGTGAGGAACAGCAGCGCGAAACACGTGTCCGAGACCTGGTAGTACGGGTGCCGCGGGTCCGCGCCGCCCTCGTCCACCCACGCGCCGTCGCCCTGCTGCGCCGCGAGGAGCCACGCGGCCCCGAGCGGGTACCACGCCCGCCCCTCGACCTCCTTGAGGCCGAGGACGCGCGCCGCGCGCTCGAGCGAGTACAGGTGGTAGTACTGCCAGGGCCGCGGCCCCGCGATCGCCGACCGGTCGATCCCCGCGTTGCGCCCGATGTCGAGGTGCTTCTTCAGCCAGCCGAGCGCCTTCTTCACGCCGGGGTCGGCCTTCGGGTCGCCGCCGCCCAGCGCCGCGACGCAGATGGCGGTGCTGCACGCCCCCGCGCACGTCAGCGACGCGTAGCTCGCCTCGTCCTGCTCGCCCTGCAGCACGTAGCCCCAGCCTCCCTCCGGGCGCTGGAACTTGCGCAGGTACGCGAGCGCCGCCGTCCACGTCTCCTTCGGCACCTCGATCCCGGCGTCCCGCGCCGCGCGCAGCCCGAGCACCGCGAACTGCGTGTTGCTGAAGTCGCCCTTCGCGTTCGCCAGCGCCGCCGGCGGCTCGCGGCGCTTGAGCACCCACTTCGCCACGGGCCGGTCGGACGGCTTGCCGCCCTCCTTCGCGCCCTCCTCCGCGCCCGGCTCGGGCGGCGGCGGCACGGTCACGCCCTCGGTCTTGAGGTACGACCCCTCGTGCGCGCCCGGGTAGCCCCACTCGCCCGCCGCGCCCTGCGTGTCCACCAGCCACTGCGCGCAGTGCGCGATCTTGCGCTGGTACTGCCGCGGGTTCACCTCCGCGAGCGCCATCGCGAGCAGCGCCGTGCGGTACGTGAACCGCGGGACCTGCCGCTCGCACGTCTCGACGGCCTTCTGGAACACGGGGTCCGTGAGGTTCACCCCGCAGTGCGACAGCGTCAGCACGACCAGCTCGACGGGGTCGCTCCACTTGTCGCCCGCGAACCCCTCCTTGAACGTGGCCCGCAGCCACCCGCTGCCGGCATCGATGGCCTTGTTCACCGCGGCGGGCGAGGGCTCCTCCGCGGCGGCCACCGGCCGCCCGGTCCCGGCGAGCGCGATCCACGTGAGTCCGACGAAGGCGATCCGGCGCATGGGCCCTCCGCCCACGACACTACCCGCCCGTCGCCGCCGGGCGCGCCGCCAACCTCGACCGGGACCGGTGGGCGGGGCGCCGCGCGCGGGTACACTCCGGGGATGAGCAAGGCCCGAGGGCGCGGCACCGTCGTCTGCAAGGCGTGCGGCGCCGGCGTCCCGGTGGACGCCGCCGCGTGCGCGTACTGCGGGGGACGCCTCGAGCTCCCCAAGCCCGCCGGCAGCGAGGGCGCCGGCGAGCGCCGCACCTACTGCGTGCGCTGCGGGACGATGTACCCGGCCCACGCCGCCCGCTGCCCGGGGTGCCCCCCCTCCAGCGGCGAGGACCGCGGCGGGGCCTGCCCGCGCTGCAAAGCCGACCTCGCCCCGGAGGTGATGGGCACCGTCACCGTCGACCGCTGCAAGGGCTGCCGGGGCCTCTGGTTCGACGGCAACGAGATCGAGCACGTCATCGACGCCACGACCGAGGGGATCCCGCGCGACCAGGCGCACCGCCTCCGCCGCGCGCTGCCCCCCGCGAACCGCCCCGTCGAGACGGTCCGCTACCTCCAGTGCGTCCGCTGCGGCGAGCACATGACCCGACGCCTCGCCGCGCGCGGCACGGGCATCATCGTCGACATCTGCGCCCCCCACGGCGTCTGGTTCGACGCCGACGAGTTCCGCCACTTCGCGACGTGGTGCGCGGCGGGCGGCCTCGAGGTCCTCCGCCACGACGGCATCGCGGCCGCGGAAGCACGCCGCAAGGCGATGACGGCGCTGCCCACGGGCACGACGAACCCGGCGCCGCTCCCCTTCGACCCCGGGGGCGACATCTTCCTGCTCGGCATCGGCGGGCTCCTGCGCGGCCTCGGCCGCATCCTGGACTAGCCCCAATGCCAGGAAGTTAAGCGACACAGCGGGTCTGCTTGCAGGGGTAGGACGACATCTTGATCTTGACCTCGCGGGGGTTGGATCGTCCGGGTCTGGTTGGGACGATGACGCGGGTCAGGGCGGCGAGGAGCCGG
>JAEUHO010000203.1 GCA_016795345.1 Planctomycetia bacterium
CGGGGGCCGTGCGCAGGAGGGCGTCGCGTTCGGCGTGGGTCGCCACGAGGACCGCCGCGGCGTCCTCGAGCAGCGCGGCGCACGCCGCGGCGCGCGGGCCCGGCGGCCCGCCCGTGACCTCGGCCGACACGCTCGGCCACAACGAGTGGAGTGCCACGAGCGTCGGCCGGCCGAGCGCGGTGGCGACGCGGGCCGCGGGCAGGTGGTGCGCGAGCACGGGCGCGTCGCCGAGGAGCGCGTCGAAGCGCCGGCGCCACGCGGGGTCCTCGACGTACGCCGCGGCGAGCTCGTCGAGGCTGCCCGCGGGCGCGTCGAAGGTCACGACGCCCTCGGCGGGCGCGACGCGGGCCGGGCCTCGCGTCCCGGGGCAGAGGATCGTCAGCGGGGCGCTGCCGGCCCGGGCCGGCGCCGCGAGGAAGCGCCGCACCGCGGCGGCCTGCTCCGCGACCGCGTACCCCGCGCCGCCCGAGTGCCGCGCCGCGTCGCCCCCGACGCGGCCGACGGCGGGCTCGTGCGCCAGGAAGCTGATCCGCGGGGCGGGGGCGGGACGAGAGGACACCGGCCCCGAGCCTAGCCCGGCCCATGCACGAGGGACGAGGTTGGGGCCGCGGCTGCGACCCGGGCGTATCGCAGCGCCACCGGCGAGCACGCCCGCGTGCGCCACGTCGCGGAGGCTCCTCGGCGTGGTGCCAGAACACGCTGTCGTCGCCTCCGCGCCGCGCCCGGGTCGCATCCATCGGCCCCCACCGGCCACTGTGATTCGTTCAGCCCCTGTCGCGGCTCATCCCTCGTGAATGGACCGGGCTGGCGCGGCGGCGCCGGGCGCCGCGTTTCGGCGCCGGGCGCCGGTGGCGCGCGGCGGGGTTGAGGGCCCCGCGGGCGGGGCGTACCCTGCGCGGGAGGAGCGACCGTGACCGCCGACGCGAAGCCCGCCGTGCCCGAGCCGCCGGCGGACGCCTCGCGGGCGGATGGGCCGCGGGCGTGCCTGCTGTTCGTCGCGCACCCGGACGACGACGCGATCTTCGCCGGCGCGCTGCAGCGCCGCGCGGTGGCGAGCGGCGCGACGTTCACGGTGGTGTGCCTCACGCACGCCGACGGGTCCCCGCGCGCGGAGGAACTGCGCGCGTGGCAGCGGGGGCTCGGCACCGACCCGGCGCGGGTGCACTTCCTCGGGTTCGAGGACGACCCCGAGGACCGGCGACAGGGACGGTGCTCGATCGACGCGGCGCAGGCGCTCGCCGCGGTGCGCCGGCTCGGGCTGCGGCCCGACGTGGTCGTGACGCACAACGCGGGCGGCGAGTACGGGCACCCGCACCACCTCCTCGTGCACCGCGTCGCGAAGGCCGCGTTCCCCGACGCGGCGCGGCTCGAGTTCGGGGAGGGGTGCGACGCCGTCGACGTGAGCGTGGCGTGCGGCGACAAGTGGGCCGCGGTGGCGGCGACGTTCGCGTCGCAACGGTCGGTGGTCGCGACGTTCGCGCGGGCGACGGAGGGGTTCGTCGCGGTGCCGCGCGAGGCGGGGCGCGCGGCGGCGGCGGCGCTCCTCGGCGGCGACGTGACCGCGGCGCCGACCGCGGCCCTCGAGGGGTTCCACCCGACGGTGCGCGCCTGGTTCGCGGCGACGCTCGGCCCGCCGACGCCGCCGCAGGTGCGCGCGTGGCCCGCGGCGGCGACGGGCGGGCACGTGCTCGTGGCGGCGCCGACGGGCTCGGGCAAGACGCTGGCGGCGTTCCTGACGGCCGTGGACGGGCTCCTGCGGCAGGGGGCCGCGCTCGCGGACACGACGCAGGTGCTGTACGTGTCGCCGCTGAAGGCCCTCGGCAACGACGTGCAGAAGAACCTCCTCGCGCCGCTCGCCGCGCTGCGGGCCCGCGACGCCTCGCTCCCGGAGGTGCGCGTCCTCGTGCGGACCGGCGACACGCCCGCGAAGGAGCGCGCGGCGATGACGAAGCGGCCGCCGCACGTGCTCGTCACGACGCCGGAGTCGCTCTACCTCCTGCTCTCGACGGAGGGCGGGCGCGGGCTCCTCGCGACGGTGCGGACGGTGATCGTGGACGAGGTGCACGCCGTGCTCGGCGACAAACGCGGCAGCCACCTCGCCCTCTCCCTCGAACGGCTCGACCGGCTGGCGGGCGGGCCGCAGCGCATCGGCCTGTCGGCCACGCAGAAGCCGCCCGAGGACGTCGCGCGGTTCCTCGTCGGCGCGGGGCGGGCGTGCGCCGTCATCGACGTCGGGC
The DNA here is from genome assembly GCA_016795345.1 of Planctomycetia bacterium. Taxonomy (GTDB): domain Bacteria; phylum Planctomycetota; class PLA2; order PLA2; family JAEUHO01; genus JAEUHO01. Next base: position 2,238 of record JAEUHO010000203.1, read on the forward strand.
ACCGCCGCGACCTCGACCTCGCCGTCGAGTTGCCGTCGTCGCCCCTCGAGACGGTGTGCTCCCACGAGGTCTGGGAGGAGCTCCACGGCCGCATCGCCGACCTCGTGCGCGCGCACCGCACGACGCTGGTGTTCGTGAACACGCGGCGGCTCGCGGAGCGGCTGGGCGCGCGGCTCGGCGAGCTCCTCGGCGCCGACGCGGTGCGCAGCCACCACGGCAGCCTCGCGCGCGAGCGGCGCCTCGAGGCCGAACAGGCCCTCAAGGAGGGGCGGCTCAAGGCGCTGGTGGCGACGGCGTCGCTCGAGCTCGGCATCGACGTCGGCGAGGTGGACCTCGTCGTGCAGGTCGGGATGACGCCGTCCATCGCGGTGTTCCTGCAGCGCGTGGGCCGGTCGGGGCACGCCGTGGGCCGCACGCCGAAGGGACGGCTCTTCCCGTTGACGCCCGACGAGCTGGTGGCCGCGGCCGCGCTGCTGCGCGCCGTCCGTCGCGGCGAGCTCGACCGCACGCCCGTCCCGCGCGCGCCGCTCGACATCCTCGCGCAGCAGGTGGTCGCCGCGTGCGTCGCCGAGCCGTGGGACGAGGCCGCGCTGTTCGACGCCGTGCGGCTGGCCTGGCCGTACCGCGACCTCGCCCGCGCCGACTTCGACGCGACCGTCGCGCTCCACACCGAGGGCCGCCTCGCGCTGCTCCACCGCGACGGCGTCGGCGGTCGCCTGCGCGCCACGCGGCGCGCGAGGCTCGCGGCGCTGCTCGGCGGCGGCGCCATCCCCGACGTCGGCGAGTACCGGGTGCTGCTCGAGCCCGAGGGCACGCTCGTCGGCACGCTGAACGAGGACTTCGCCATCGAGGCGTCGCGCGGCGACGTCTTCCAGCTCGGCAACGCGTCGTGGCGCATCCTGCGCATCGAGCCCGGCGTCGTGCGCGTGGCCGACGCGGCGGGCGCGCCGGCGTCGGTCCCGTTCTGGCTCGGCGAGGGGCCGGGCCGCACGCGGGAGCTCGCCGCCGCGGTGTCGGCGCTGCGCGCGCGCGGCGACGAGCCCGGCTGGGTCGTGGCGGAGAGCGGGGTGTCGGCCGAGGCGGCGCGTCAGGTGGCCGAGCACGTCGCCGCGGGGCGCAAGGCCCTCGGCACCGTGCCGACGCAGGGGCGGCTCGTCCTCGAGCGGTTCTTCGACGAGTCGGGCGGCATGCAGCTGGTGCTCCACGCGCCGTTCGGCAGCCGCGTCAACCGCGCGCTGGGCCTCGCGTTGCGCAAGCGGTTCTGCCGCGGCTTCGGCTTCGAGCTCCAGGCCGCCGCCGACGACGAGGCGATCGTGCTCTCCCTCGGCACGCAGCACGCGTTCGACCTCGCCGACGTCTTCGACTACCTCCAGCCCGAGACCGCGCGCGACCTCCTCGTGCAGGCGGTCCTCCCCGCGCCGATGTTCGGCGCGCGCTGGCGGTGGAACGTCGCCCGCGCGCTCCTCATGGCGCGCTTCGACCACGGCCGCCGCGTGCCCGTCCCGCTCCAGCGCATGCGCGCCGAGGACCTGCTCGTGAAGGCGTTCCCGTCGGTCCTCGCGTGCCCCGAGACGCTGACGGGCGGCGACGTCGAGGTGCCGTGGGAGCACCCGCTCGTCCGCCAGACCCTCGAGGACTGCCTCCACGAGGCCATGGACGTGGACGGCTTCCTCGAGGTGCTCGAGGGGCTGCGCTCCGGCCGCATCGAGCGCGTCGCCCTCGACCTGCCCGAGCCCTCGGCGTTCGCGCGCGGCGTGCTCGCCGCCAAGCCCTACGCCTTCCTCGACGACGCGCCCCTCGAGGAGCGGCGCACGCAGGCCGTGCTCGCGCGGCGCGTCCAGCCCGACCGCGTGAGCGACACGCTCGGCGCCCTCGACCCCGAGGCCGTCGCGCGCGTGCGCGAGGAGGCCTGGCCCGACCCGCGCGATGCCGAGGAGGTCCACGAGGCGCTCCTCTGGATGGGCTACGTGACCGGCGCCGAGGCGGCCCCGTGGCGCCCGTGGCTCGAGGCCCTCGCGGCCGCCCGCCGCGTCGAGCACGCCGACGGCCGCTGGCGCGCGGTCGAGGCCTCGCGCGACCCCGTCGCCGTGCTGCGCGGGCGGATGGAGGCCCTTGGGCCCGTCGAGGGCGACGACCCCGCCTTCCTCGCGCTCGAGGCGCAGGGCCACGTGCTGCGCGCGCGGCTCGGCGGCCGCGACGTCTGGTGCGACCGCCGCCTGCTCGCGCGCATCCAGCGCTACACCCTCGACCGCCTCCGCCGCGACATCGAGCCCGTCCCGGCCGCGACCTTCCTCCGGTTCCTCGCCGCGTGGCAGCACGTCGACCCGGCGCACCGCCTCGAGGGCCCCCGCGGCGTCGCCGAGGTCGTCCGCCAGCTCTCGGGCGTCGAGGTCCCGGCGTTCGCGTGGGAGGCGCACGTGCTCCCCGCGCGCGTGCGCGACTACCGCCGCGACTGGCTCGACGCCCTCACGCTCGGCGGCGAGGTCGCGTGGGGGCGGCTCTGGGGCGAGGGTGCGTCGGCGCTCCGCGCCGCGCCGGTCGCGTTGTTCCCGCGCGAGGACCTCCCGCTGTGGACCGGCCTCGCGCCGTCCGTCGCGCCCACCGCCCTCGACGGGCCGGCGGCCGAGGTGCTCGCGGCGCTGCGCGCGCGCGGCGCGCTCTTCCCGCAGGAGCTCGCGGCGCACGCGCGCCTCCTGCCCTCCCACGTCGAACGCGCGCTCGGCGACCTCGTCGCGCGCGGGCTCGTCACGTGCGACGCCTGGGCCGGCCTCCGCGGCATGTGGACGCCGCCGTCCCGCCGCCGCCACGCCGTCCCGGTGATGGGCCGATGGTCGTGTTTCCGCCGCGAGGGCGCGCCGACCGAGGTGACCCCCGAGCTCGCCGAGACCGTCGCGCTCCGCCTCCTGGCGCGCACCGGCGTCGTCTGCCGCCGCACGCTGCTGCGCGAGCGCGTCCCCGTGCCGTGGCGCGACGTCGTCCGCGCGCTGCGCCTGCTCGAGCTGCGCGGCGGCGTCCGCGGCGGCCGCTTCGTCGCGGGCATCGACGGCGAGCAGTACGCGCTCCCCGAGGCGGTGACGCGCCTGCGCGCCGCGCGCCGCGACGGCCCGGGTGCGCCGGTCGAGGTGAGCGCGGTGGACCCGCTCAACTACACCGGCATCCTCGTCCCCGGCGACCGCGTCCCGCCGCAGGTCCGCCGCCGCGTCACCGTCGGCTGACCGCGTCCCTCCCGCGGATCCCCGCGCATCCTCCCGGGACGCGACCCCTCTCCGGGACCGCGAGGCCCGGCGGCCGCCGCGGACGGCGTCGCGGGACGCAACTCGACCCCTCGCCTCGATGCACGGGCGACACCGTGCCGTGAGGCGTGGTCCTTCGGGACGTCCGTGCGCAGTCGGCGGCGCGGGCGCACGGCGCGCGCGGTCGTCCGCCGCGACCGGCGGGCGGGCACAAGGCCCGCACCCTACGGGCTGCCGCGTCGATCCACGGGAACGGCGGATCGGTCGCCGACGTCTCGGGCGAGTCGAACGCCGGACCGAATCGTGTCGTAAACGCGTCGCAGAGGGTCAGAATCGCGATTCTGCCGTAGGGGCGGGCCTTGTGCCCGCCCGGGCGAAACTCCGCCTTGATGCATGCGCGACGCCGTGTCTCGCGGCGTGGTCCGTCGGGGCGTCCGGGCCCACTCGTCGTCGGCGCGCGGGTTCGCCGGCGCAGGTTCCCCGCGCGCGCGGTCGTCCGCCGCGACCGGACCGCGCCAGCGTCCGAGCGTGTCCCGGTTCGCGCGTGCCCACGAGTCGTCCTACGTTGGGCACTCCGCGTCGAGGATCGCCAGGAACTTCTGGTAGAGGTCGTCGGCCTCCTTCGCGGAGTCGGCGACCGCGGTGAGGCCCGTGCGGCCGCACTCGGGCAGCGCGCTCATCATGTGGAAGACGATCCCCTTGAGCCGTGTCTGGTCGAAGTGCAGGCCGTGGCGGAGCGCGACGTCGAAGAGGTCCTCCGGCGTCAGCTGGCGGTACCGCTCGCCCTCGACGTGGTCCGAGGCGACGAAGTGCTTGCGTTTGCCGTCGGGCGCCGTGAAGTGCGCCGCCACCGGGTCGTAGGTGCCGTCGGTCAGGAACTGCAGCGTGAGGAACGGGTGGGTCGTGCCGCCCTTGCGGAGGTTGATCTCGATGGCGTACGCCTTCCACGCCTCGCCGGGCGCGCGCGCGACCACGAAGTCGAGCGCGAACCGCCCGATCACGCCCTCCTTGCCCAGCCGCACGCCGATCTTCTTGGCCTCGCGGCTGATGAGGGCCGCGTAGGAGTCGTCCGCGGGGAAGCGGCAGCCGAGGTAGCTCTGCCCGCTGGCGCCGCCGAGCATCTGGTCGTGGGTCGAGAGGAGCTCGACCTCGCCGAGCGGCGTCACGCGCAGCTGCACGCTGGGGCTGCGGATCTCCGTGGCCTCGATGCGCTCCTCGACGATGCCCTGCTGCTCCGCCAGCTTCTCGAGGAACACCTCGTACGCGAGGCTCTGGAGCTCGAAGGCCATGCGGGGCAGGGCTGCGCGGACCGCCTCGCGCTCGCCGGGCGCGCCGGACGGCGGCAGCCCCACCAGCGACAGGTTGGCGTTGCCGGTCCCGGAGACGCCCTCGTTCACCTTGATGACGACCTTCTTCATCGACGGGCGCTCGCGCCGCATCCCGACGATCGCGTCCACGAGGTCGTCCTCGGACTTCAGGTCCTCGCGGCCGATGGGGTGGGGGACGCCCTCCTCGCGGAAGAGGCGGCGGGCGCTGCTCTTGGTGCCGAGGTGCACGAGCCGCGGGTCGCAGCCGTACATGGGGATGCCGAGCCGCATCGCGAGCTCGCGGTCGGCCCACGTCGTCGCGAACGGCACGAGGTGCGCGCGGTCCGGGTTGGGGACGAGCGCGCGCAGGCGCTCGAGCATCCGCGGGCGGTCGAGCAGCTTGCGGGCGAGCGGCCGCGACGACGCGTCGAGCGGCGAGACGAGGAAGAGGCGCTTGCGCGCGTGGCTCGAGATCACGCCGGGCATCAGGTCGAGGTAGTAGTCGACGATGCTCGGGTGGATGGCCTGGCCCGTGACGTAGACGAGCCGCGCGCGCGGCTGCCGCAGCAGGAGGAGGAGGAAGAGGAACCGCTCCTCGTAGGCCTGGAGCTCGCTGCCCTTCAGCGCGACGTCCGTGTCGAGCGACGGCACGACGACGATCGTCTGCTCGTCCTGGTTGAGCGCGCGGATCGAGGTCCACAGCGGGACGAGCTTCTGCTGGAGCGCGTCGAAGCGCGCCTGGTCGCGGACCCAGTCGGACGTGGGGGCGGGGTTCGGGCTCATGGGGGGGCTCCGGCGGACGGAGGAGGATACCGGGCGAGCCGGTGGGGCCCCACCGTCGCGGGCCGGGCCTCGCGTCCCGGGGACGTGCTGCGCGGCCCGCGAAGGCCTCGTCGAGGCCCCTGGCCCTCTCCGTCCCCGAGCGGGCGCCCACGGGGCCCGGGGGTATCCTCGCGCACCGCCGCCCGGTTCGGTCGGCCCCCCGCGAGAGCCTCCCATGGGTCGTCAGTGGCTGCAGAAGAAGCGCGAGATCAACGCCGCGAAGCGCGGGAAGATCTTCACGAAGCTCGTGCGCGAGATCACGGTCGCCGCGAAGGCCGGCGTGCCCGACCCCACGATGAACGCCCGGCTCGCGGTCGCCGTCGAGGCCGCGCGCAAGGCCTCGGTGCCGAACGACACGATCGCGCGGGCGATCAAGAAGGCGAGCGGCGGCGAGGGCGCGGAGCTCGAGCTGGTCACCTTCGAGGGCTTCGCCCCGCACAAGGTGCCGGTGATCGTCGAGTGCATGACCGACAACCGCAACCGCACCGCGCCCGACATGCGGGTGCTGTTCCGCAACGGCCAGATGGGGGCGAAGGTCGCGTTCTTCTTCGACCACGTCGGGATCGTCGAGGCCACGCACGAGGGCAAGACGATGGACCTCGAGTCCGTCGCGATCGAGGCCGGCGCCCAGAACGTCGAGCCGCTCGAGCACCCGCCGGAGGACCACGTCGGCGCGCGGTTCTTCACCGACCGCACCGACCTCGACGCGGTGACGAGCGTGCTGCGCAAGGGCGGCTGGTCGGTGACGGCGTCGGAGATGGGCTACGTCGCGAAGGAGCCCATGGAGCTCCCCGAGGACCAGCGCAAGGACGTCGAGGCCTTCCTCGAGGCCATCGACGACCACGACGACTGCCACCGCATCTACACGGCGCTGAAGTAGCCGGCGACCGGGCCTCGCGTCGGCGGAACGGGGCCGCGGTCCCCGCGCCGCCGGACCGCGTCAGCGACCGGGGATGCAGTCGTCGGAGGGGATCCCCTCGCGGGCCGACTTCACGATCCCGCCCTCGACGTCGAGGCGCACGGGCGTGCTGACCGACCAGTCGACGCCGTCGGGCAGCCGCACGTGGTGGACGAAGCCGCCCTGCGGCAGCACGTGGACGTGGCGCGACGTGGCGGACGTGGCCTTCTCGGGGATCCGGACGAGGGTGATCTCGCGCTCGCCGCGATCCTGCGTCGCGATGATCTGGAGGCACACGGCGCACACCTCGCAGGAGTCGCGGTAGAGGATCCAGAGCCCGTCGCGGGGGTTCTCGAGCTTGCCCCAGACGCCGACGTCGGTGTCCTGGACGTGCCGGCCGACCCACGACGGGACGTCGGGCACGATGTACTTGGGGAGGACGCCGCCGCCCGGGTCGCCCGGGCGCGCCTCGCGGTTCAGCACGATCGGGAGCGCGGCGCCGACGGCGAGCGCGAGGAGGCCGACGAGCACGTCGAGCCGGCCGCCGCGCGCGAGGCGCCACGGGCGCGCCCCCAGGAGCAGCGCGAGCATGGCGAGGTCGACCGCGAGCATGACCCACGGCGGGACGGTGATCGTGGCGCCGAAGCAGCCGCACGACGCGGCGCCCGCGGTCACCTGCGAGACGAGCACGCCCGCGAACGCGAGGAGGAGCAGCGCGGCGAGCGGCCAGAAGCGGCCGGGGCGCAGCAGCGTGCCGAGGCCGACGAAGGCCTCGACGCCGAGCACGAGGGCGAACGTCGTCGCGAGGGGGAGCGGGAGCGAGCGGACGAGCGGCGGCAGGTCGGCGGGGGTGCCGAGGAGCGCCTTCAGGAGGCAGCCCGCGACGATCCAGAGGCCCGCGACGCGCGCGGCGAGCGCGGCGGAGAGCGGGGGGCGGGCCTCGGCGTCCATCGGGGGCTCCTACAAGTCGGGGGGAGCATCGTCGCCGGGCGGGGGGCTGTCCACCCCGCGCCCGGGCCACGGGCTCGTCACGGGCGGGCGGCGCGCCGCTGCCGGCCGACTTCGTACAACATCGCCGCCGACGCACTGCCGACGTTGAGCGAGTCGACGTCGCTCGCCATGGGGAGGGCCGCGGCGACGTCGCACGCCGCGAGGACCTCGCGGGAGATCCCGTCGCCCTCCGCGCCGAGGACGACGCAGACGTCGCCGCGCAGGTCCACGGTCTCGACGGGGCGGGCGGTCGGCGCGGGGTGGGCGGCGACGCAGGTCACGCCCGCGGCGCGCAGCCGCCCGAGCGCCGCGACGAGGTCCACGGGCTCGACGACGGGCGTGCGGAACACGGTGCCCATCGACGTGCGGATCGCGCGCGTGAGGAACGGGCTGCACGACGTCGCGCCCACGACGAGCCCGTGCGCGCCGAGGCCCGCCGCGTTGCGGACGACGACGCCGACGTTCTCCGCGCTCGCGAGGCCGTCGAGCGCGACGAGGAGCCGCGGTCGCGGCGCGTCGCGCAGGAGGTTGTCGAGGGTGGGCGGCCGCGGCACGTGGCCGAACGCCTTGACCGGCGCCGACACGAAGCCCGACACGCGCCGCACGCCGTCGTCGTCCGGCGCGAGGAAGACGTCGATCGTGTCCGTCCGCGCGTCGAGCGCCGCGCGCAGCCGTTCGAGCCGCGCGGGCGTCGTGAGCAGCGACGTGACGGGGTACGGGCTCGCGAGCAGGCGGAGCACGACGGCCTCGCCCTCGGCGACGAACGGCGCGCGGCGCTCGAGGTCGCGTTGCCGGCGCAGCGTGCGGAACGGCTCGAGGCCCGGGTGGGCGAGGTCCGTCGCGTCGAGGAGGTGGAGCGTCGCCACGGCGCGATTCTGCGGCCCGCGCCCCTCGCCGCCAACGTCGGTCGCTCCACGGGGCGCGTCCCTCGCCGCCCTCACGGGACGCGGTCGTCCTCCCGGGACCGCGAGGCCCGGCGGCCGGCTCCGTGACATGGTAGAAACGGTGAACCGGACTCCGGGGGTGCTCACTCATGCGGCTTCGGAAGGCGCTGTGCGCGTCGACGCTCGCCCTCGCCTCGTGTCGTGCCGCGACGGCACCGCCTCTCGACCTCGAGCGGATGCGTACCGAGGGCCGCGTGCGCGAACAGCCACCCGTCCATCCGCTCGTCTGGACGACGACCGGTCCCAATGGCGGCGTGCCGTTCGTCTGGGGCGGTGATCAAGCCGATGTCGCCTTCACCCATGCCCGGGTGCTGTTCGTATCGATGCCTCGTCTGGTGGTCCACGCGACGGATCCGCGGGGCCGACGTACGGAGTTCGTCCTCGACACCGGGACCACATGGACGTCGATCTCCACCGCGTCGCCGCTCGCGGAGGACGTGTCCGTCTGGGAGGGGAGCCGCGTCGCGAGTCGCGGATCGGCTGCGGGACGCATCGCCGTGCTCCCGGTGCTGCAACTCGGGGGGCTCACCGGGCGTGACGTGGAGGTTGCGGTTGTGCCGCGGCCCCATGACCTCGGCAAGCCTGGCAATCTGATCGGACAGGATCTCCTCCGAGGACTGCTGCTGCGACACCGAGCCGGTCGCTGGACGCTCTTGCGAAGGTCCCCGGAGGCCGCCGCTGCGGATCGGCCGGCATTCATCGTGCCCCTGCTGGCCCCGGGGCTCCCGATGGTGCGGGTCCGCGACCCGAGCGGTGCCCCACGTTTCGCGCTGATCGACACGGGCGCACCCATGGACATTCCGACTGCACGGACGTCCGGGGGCAGGTGGCAGCTCGAAGGGTTCCCGAACGCGCTGCCGCTGCAGGCCCCGGAGGGAACGACGGATGCGACGGCTCACCTTCGTGTCCGGGACTGGCCGATTTCCCTCCTGATCGGGTTGCGGTCGCTGTCCGCCGCCGACTGGGTGCTCGATCTCGAGGCCGGGGAGTGGCGATTTCTCGCCCCGTCGGCCGATGGAGCGCGATGACGTGGGTCGGACGGGGACGCCCGTCCAGGTGGGCGAAGAAGGACCCCGCATGCGAGTGGTGAGGCACGTCCTGGCCCCGGCGGCGATCGCGGCGACGGTCACCGCGACCGGATGGCTCGTCCGGCACGTGGCGGCTTCACCGTCCGACGACCGCTCCCGCGTCGAGGATCGCGCTCGAGCTGCCGAGCGCCCCGCCGAGGCTCGGCCGATCCGCGCGTCCGTCGGGGTGGGTATGGAGGTCCGCGTGCCGGCGGGGGAGGCGGCCGTTCCCGTCGACCCGGTCGTGCGCGACCCCGACGGACGGTAGGCCCCGACGGTCGGCTCGCGGAGTGCGGGCGCGTTCGCGCCCACGAGTGCTCACGCGGAGGGGAAGTTCTCGAACGTCGCGAGGGCCGCGAACAGGTCGAGGGCGAGCGCGAGGAACCACGGCGCGCCACGGCCGAAGCCGGCCCGGAACGCACCGACGAGCGCCACGACCGCTGCGATCGCGTTCGCGAGGACGAGCGCGGGCCAGAGGTCGGTCCAGAGGGACCAGGCGTCGCTGGCGCTCAGCTGCGAGGTCGGATGGCCTCCGCGGGCCACGAAGACCCACGCCGCGACGCCCATCGTCGCGAGCCCGGGCATCCCCGCGAGCGCGGCGCCGTTCGCGTGCGGTCGGGCGCGCGCGACCGCCACGAGCCACGCGGCCGCGACGGCGACCCACGCCACGACGAGTCCCGGATCGATGCGCCCCCAGGCCAGCGTGTGCATGCGCGGCTCCCGGCGATCCGTGGAGCGTACCACTCACGGACGGCGGGCCGCGGGCCGCCGACGGTGGCTGCGAGCGATCCCGAGCGGGCGACCCGACCCGGCGCGGTACGCTATCCGCCGGAGAGTCCATGTCCCGCGTCGCCGAGATCGGCCGGTTCGACAACGCTTTCGAAGCGCACCGGATCGCATCACTCTTGTTGGACGCGGGCATCGAGGCCGAGGTGGACAACGGCCACTCCGGCGGCCTCTTCTCCCACATCAGCGGGATCGGCATCCGCGTCGTGGTCGCGGAGGAGGACCGCGCGCGGGCCGAAGCCCTGTTGGCCGAGGTGCTGCCGGCGCCCGCGAGCGATCTCGACGACGAACGGGACGGCGACGACGAGGACCCGTTCGACCCCGACGGCTCGGCGGCCGGCCCCGACGACGCGCCGGGTCGGTCGTCGGCGACCGTGGCGGAGCGCGTCGCGAGCGCCGCTGACGCCGTGCCCGCGAGCGACGGGTCCGAGGGCCCGCGGGACGCCGCCGCCGACCCGACGGCGCCGTGGCCGGTCGCGAAGGCGGAGCGCTGGGCCCGGCAGCTCCTCAACCTGTCGATCGGGAGCGTGCTGTTCCTCGGCGTCTTCCCGCCGATCGGGATCGTGATGCTCGTCTACGTGGCGACGAAGTGCGTGGACCCGCCGTTGGGGGTGAACGACGCGCCGCGCGCGCGGCGCTCCCTCCGCTGGGCGCGGGTCGCGGCGGTGATCGGCGGCCTGTTGTTGATCGCCATCGGCTTCGCCGGCTCGTGGGGCTTCGCGCTCGGCCTCACGTAGCGCGCGCGCCCGTCGCGAGCGCGACGATCCGCGCCCGCGCTTGGTCCCAGTCGTCGCGCGTGAGCCCGTACACGCGCCGGTCCGCGGGGCGGCGGTCCGTCCCGAGCATCCCGTTGCGGTGCGTGCCCTCGAGCCGGAAGCCGACGCGTTCCGCCACCTTCCCGCTGCGTTCGTTGCGCGGGTCGGTGACCAGCTCGACGCGGACGGCGCCGAGTGCCTCGAAACACGTGCGCACGAGCGCGGCGGTGGTCTCGGTCACGATCCCGCGGCCGACGACGTCGGTGCGCAGCCAGTAGCCGATCTCGAACGACGGGAGCTCCCACTTCACGCGGTGGAGCCCCGTGCCCCCGAGCAGGCGCCCGTCCGCGCGGTCGAAGATCCCCATCGTGAAGTCGGTCCGCGCCTCGAACGCCGCGCGCAGCCGGCGGCAGGTCTCGATGGACGCGGCGACGTCGGGGTGCCAGTCGGTCCAGGGCAGCCACGGGCGGAGCTCGGCGAGCGACGCGTTCGCTGCCGCGTGGAGCGCGGGCCCGTCCTCGAGCTCGTACGGCCGCAGGACGCACCGCGCGGTCTCGATGCGCGACGGGACGACGGGCGTGGGCGGGGGCTCCGTGGCCATCGTCCGAGCATAGCCGACGGCGACCGGGCCTCGCGGTCCCGGGGCCGGGCTCTGTCCGACGAGCGCTCCTGCGGCGCCCGCGTGGGCCGGGCTGCGGGGAGGCGTGCGCTGCGGAAGGGCTCCTCATCGGGTACGGAACCCGTCTCCGGGCCCTTCCGCCTCCGCCGCCTGCCCTCGCCTCGGCCCCCGCGGGCTCGCGACGGAACAGACGTCGGACCGAGCCTACTTCTTCGCGTCGCGGTCCGCGAGCCAGCCCTTGACGATCGGGTACCAGGACGACGCGTAGCAGCGATCCACGATCTCCTGGTACGCGGCCCAGCCCGCGGCCTCGTCGCCGGACTGCATCGCCTTCCGGCCCGCCTGCTGGCGCGCGTCGGCCTCGGGCTGGTGCTTCGCGCGCAACGCCGCGTACGCGTCCATCGCGGGCTTCGCGGCCGGCGCGAGCTCGAACTGCGCGCGCCAGGCGAGGAAGGCGTCGACCCACGCGCCGTCGGCGTCCTTCGTGACGGCCGCGAGGTGCGTCGCCGCGTCGGCCTTCGCCGCCGCGTCGACGCGCGCCTCGAGCGCGGCGAGGCGCGCCGAGGCCTTGCCCGCGGGCAGCGTTCGCGCGCGGCGGGCCGCGGCGATCGCGTCGCGCCAGCCCCCCTCGGCCGCGCGCGCCTCGCCGAACGCGACGAGCGCGTCCACGTCGTCGCTCGTCAGCGCGTCGAGCCAGAGGATCGCGTCGCGCACGGGCAGCATCGCGAACATGTGCGCCGCGGTCGGGTGGTCGAAGAGCCGCAGCGCGGGGAAGCCGTCGTCGAGGAACGCGGCGTGCGCGTGGGCCGCCGACGAGAAGCCCACGATCCCGTCGTTGCGGCCGTGGACGATCGCGAGCGGGACGCGGCGCTGCGCGGCCCGCACGTCCGCGTCGGCGAAGGCGCGGGGCTCGGCCTGGAAGATCAACCCGCCCGACACGGGGAACGCGCCCGCGAACCGCTCGGGGAAGTTCATCACGAGGCTGTACGTCAGGTACGCGCCCTGGCTGTGCCCGCCGACGAGCACCTTGCCGAGGCCGAGGTCCTTCGCGAGCTCCTCCACGGCCTCCGCGACGAGGGCCGGGCTCTGGCGGTCGGTGCCCGGGAAGCCCTGGTACGTGCTGCGGCCCACGAAGTCGGTGTAGGTGTAGTTGCAGCGCGGCGCGTCGGGCGGGCTGCCGTCGACCCACGTCTCGCCGTCGATGCCGAGGAGCACGAAGCGCTTCGCGAGGTCGGGCCACGCGCCCGCGACGGTCGACACGTAGGCCTTCGACGTCATGTTGCTGCCGTGGAGCAGCAGGAGGCACGGCACGCCCTTCCCGGCGGGCGGGCTCTCGGGCCACCGCACGTGGTACGCCAGCGACGCCGACGTCAACCCGCCGACGATCGCGCCGGCCTTCGGCTTCGCCTTCCGCGCGTGCCCCGCGAGCGGCGTCCCGAAGATCGCCCACGCGCCGCCCTGCCCGTCCGTCGTCGTGACGCCCGCGAACGACTTCTTGTCGGCCGCGAGCTCGAGCCAGCCCGCGCCCGCGAACGTCGGCCCCTTCCATCGCAGCGTCAGGCGCCGGCCCTTCACCTCGCCGGTCACGTCGACGGGGCCGCGGAACGGGTACCGCCCCTCGACCTTCGCGCCCGTCTGCGTGATCAGGAACGGGCCGCGCTCGGTGATCCACGTGCCCGCGAAGCTCGCGACCGCGCCGGACTCGGCCTTCGGGTCCTGCCGCACGAGGTTCCACGTCCCGCGGTTCCCGTTCGGCCACGCGTACGCGCCGCGCAACACGGTCCCGGTCGCGTTCGCCTCGAACGTCGCCTCGCCCTTCGCGGGCCCGCCCTCGTCGAGGGCGACCTTCACCGTGCGGCCCGCGCGCGTGCCCGCGAGCGAGAAGCGCGCGCCGTCGCCGTACGTCCCCGTCACGGCGTCGCCCTTCGACGTCAGCTGCAGCGCGCCGAACGTGCCCCACCACGTGCCCGAGAGGTCGGGCGCCTTCTCCTCCGCGCGGGCCGGCGGCGCGACGAGGGCCACGACGGCCAGGCACACGACGATCGCGACGTGACGCACGGGGGCCTCCGATCGGCGGGGGAATGCCGCGACGTAGAGGATGCCGTGGGGCGGGGGACCGGTTCACGCGCCTTCCGCACCCGGGGGCTTCCCGTCGGCCCGCGTCCGTGGTTCGCTGCGGGGCCCCCGACGAGACCCACCCCATGGCGAAGCAGACGAAGCCCCCGGCGAAGGACCGCGAGGCCCGGCGGCCGACGAAGGCGAAGCCGGCCGCGAAGGCGCCGGCCGCGAGGACGTCCTCGGCGAAGGGCGCGGCCGCGAAGGGCACGGCCGCGAAGGCCGGCGGTCGCCCTACGACCGTTGCGGCGTACCTCGCCTCGCTGCCCGAGGACCGGCGCGCCGCGGTCTCGGCCGTCCGCGACGCCGTGAATCGCGCCCTGCCCGCGGGGTACGAGGAGGGCATCGCGTACGGGATGATCGGGTGGCACGTGCCGCACCGCCTCTATCCCGCGGGCTACCACTGCGACCCGAAGCAGCCGCTGCCGTTCGCGGGCCTCGCGTCGCAGAAGGGCCACATGTCGCTGCACCTGATGGCGGTCTACCTCGACCCGCCCCGGCGGGACGCGTTCGTCCGCGCGTGGAAGCAGACCGGCAAGAAGCTCGACATGGGCGCGGCGTGCGTGCGCTTCAAGGCGGTGGACGACCTCGCGCTCGACGTGGTGACCGACGCCATCGCGGCGATCCCCGTGACGACGTACGTCGCGGCCTACGACGCGATGCGCAGCCGGGGGTCGAAGCGGGGCTGACGGGCCGCGCGAGCCCGCGGACGGGGCCCCGACACGTCGGCCCGGGGCCTTCGGGGGGGCGCGGTCGGTTCCCCCGCGCCGCGGTGGAAGCGACGGGGACCGGACGGGTACCATGCGCCCACGCCCCGAGAGCGCGGGGTGGGGCAGGAGGTCTCGATGCGGATCCACGGACGCGGGTGGTGGGCGGCGGTGGCGTTGGCCGTCGTCTGCGGGCTCGGTGCCGCGCCGGGCCGCGCGCCGACGGCGTTCGCCGAGGAACCCGCGCCCGCGAAGCTGACCCCCGCGCAGCTGAAGGAGCTGGTCGGGCCGGTCGCGCTCTACCCGGACGCCGTCCTCTCCTCGCTGCTGCCCGCGACGACGTTCCCGCTCGACGTCGTCGGCGCCGCGCGTTGGCTCGACGCGCAGGGGGGCACCACCGAGGCGGTGCCCGAGGACCGCGGGTGGGACGGCAGCGTCCAGGCCCTCGTCCAGTACCCCGACGTGCTGAAGTGGCTGAACGAGAACCTCGACTGGATGGAGCAGATGGGCAGCGCGGTCGCCACCCAGCAGGGCGAGGTGCTGCAGGCCATCCAGGACTTCCGCCGCGAGACGAAGGACGCCGGCAACCTCGTCTCGGGCGAGCAGCTCACCGTGAAGGAGGAGCCCGCGCCCGAGGCGCCCGCCGGCACCACGGTCATCGTCATCCAGCCGACGAACCCGCAGGTCGTCTACGTCCCCGTCTACGACCCGGTCGTCGTCACGCGCCCGGTCTACGGTCCGCCCCGCCCCCTCCTCGACTTCACGCTCGGCTTCGCGATCGGGGTCGCCGGCGCGTGGGCGTGGCACGAGATCGGCTGGGGCTGGTGGGACTGGCGCCACCACAACGGTTGGCACGGCGGCATCTACGTCCACAACGAGATCCACTACTGGGGACGGCCCCGCCCGCCGGGTTGGTACGCCGGCCCGAACCGCCCCGGCTACTGGCGCCCGCCGCCGGCGTATCGTCCGCGGCCGGTGCCGTACGGCGGCTATCCGGTGGTCCGCCCGTCCAACCCGCGGCCGGTGTATCCCGCGGTCCGCCCGGGCACGACGCGCCCGGTGGTGCCCCCGCCGACGACGCGCCCCGGGTACGACAAGCGTCCGCACACCCCGTCGCCGACGCCGACGCCGTACCCCACCAAGCCGAAGTACGGGAAGCCGGGCGCAGTGGACCCCGGCTACGGGAAGCCCGCGCCCGGGGATCCCGGCGTCGGGCGGCCGAAGCCGGTCGATCCCGGGTACGGCAAGCCGGGCCACAAGCCCGTGACGCCGACGCCCCCGATGGTCTCGCCGCAACCGGTGCCGGCGAAGGGCTACGACCCGACGTCGCACCGCGGCAAGGACAGCCTGCACAAGACGCCGCAGCCGCAGCCGCAGCCGCGGCCGACGCCCCAGCCCCGTCCCGCGCCGCAGGTGCCGACGGTGAAGCCGACGCCGCGTCCGACGCCGCCGACGAAGCTGCACCCGACCCCCGCGCCGCAGACGCGCGACTGGTCGCACCGCGGCAAGCAGAGCAAGCCGAAGCCGATGCCCACGCCGACGCCGCCCTCCCCGAAGAAGAAGCGCTGACCCGCGCCCCCCGGAGCCTCACGATGAACCGAACCCTCCTCGCCTCGGCGCTCCTCGTCGGCGCCGCCTCGATCGTGTCCGCCCGTGCGTTCGCCGCCGACGACGCGAACACGGCCGCGCCCGCGGCGGCCCCGGTGCCGGCCGTCCGGTCGTTCGCGACCCCCGCCGACGCCGCCACCGCCCTGGCCGACGCGTTCGAGAAGAACGACGACCAGGCGCTGCGGCTCGTGCTCGGCGCGGGCAGCGAAGACCTCGTCGAGAAGGGGTCGGACCCCGTCGTTGCGTCGAGCCACAAGGCGATGGCGGCGGACGTCAAGACGAAGCTCGGCACCGACGTCGGCGACGACGGCCGCGTGACGCTGCTGTTCGGCGACGACGGCTGGCCGTTCCCGATCCCCCTGCTGAAGGTCGGCGACCGGTACACGTTCGACGTGGCCGCCGGCCGCGAGGAGGTCCTCGCGCGGCAGATCGGCCGCCACGAGCTCGAGGTGATCGGCCTCTGCCGGATGTACGTCGACCTCCAGGCCGCGTACGCCGCGAAGGACCGCGACGACGACGAGGTGCGCGAGTACGCCCAGCGGATCCTCTCGTCCGAGGGCAAGCGCGACGGCCTCTACTGGGCCGACGCGAGCGACGACGACCCCGCGCCGCTCGGCGTCGCGCTCGTGCCGCTGAAGAGCGCCGGGCAGGACGCGCGCAGCCCGTACGCGGGGTACTTCTGGCGGATCCTCAAGGGCCAGGGCTCGGAGGCCCCGGGCGGCGCGCACTCGTACGTGATCAACGGCAACATGATCGCGGGCTTCGCGCTCGTCGCGGTCCCGGCCGAGTACGGCAAGACGGGCGTGATGACCTTCCTCGTCAGCCATCACGGCAAGGTCTTCCAGAAGGACCTCGGCGAGAAGTCGCTCGACGTCGCGCGCGCGATGGACGTGTACGACCCCGACGAGACGTGGACCGAGGTCAAGCCGGGCGAGGAGATCCGCCCCGCCGGCGGTCCGTCGGTGGCGCCCCTCCCGGGGAAGTGAGCCCCCGTCCGGTTCCCTCCGACGGCGCCGCGGGACGTCCCGCGGCGCCGTCGTCATGCACGGGCCGCGCGGGACCCCGCCGCGGCGTCACTTCGGGCCGGCCCACCCGGCGAGCCGCGCCAGCAGCCACCAGACGGCGCGGCCGACGCGCTGCGCGCCGTCGTCGTTGAGGTGGCCGCCCGCGTCGCGGGCGTAGCCCTCGAACAGCTTCTCGCCGCCGCCCGGGTGGACGACGGCCTTCCCGTCGGGGGCGTGGCTCTCGAGGTCGGCGACGTCGAGGAGCACCCCGCCGTGCTCGCGCACGTGGGCCCGGATCAGGTCGTTGACCTCGGTCCGTCGGTCCGCGCAGCGCGCCGGCAGCGGCACGGGCACGGTCCACCAGACGAACCGCACCTTCGGGTACGCCTGCGCGAGCGCCTCGTGCGCCGCCTTCCAGCGCGCGAAGATCGCCTTCGGGTCGGACCGCTCCGTCAGGTCGGCGTAGCAGAGCTTCATCATCGCGACGTCCACGTGGTCGCCGAACTCGTCGCGGACGCGCGCCGCGAACGCGTCGACCTTGCCGAGCGCGTCGCCGTTCCGGCCGAGGACGAACTCGCCGACGCCCCGGTTCCGCGCGAACCACGCCGCGCGGACCATGGGCTGCACCGCGAGCGCGTACCGCTCCGCGTCGGCCTCGGCCAGCAGCCGGAGGCCGCGCAGCACGTCGAAGCCGACGGACTGGTGCCCGAACAACACGCGCAGCCCGCGCGCGGCCGCGAGCGCGTCCTTCGGCACGACGTCGTCCTTCGCGTCGACGCACCCGTGGTCCACGACGATCGCGGTCGGGGCCTGCTTGCGCGCGGGCTCGGCGCGGGCCTCGCGTACCCGAGGGTCGCTCCCGAGGATCCCGACGGGGACCAGGACGAGGAGCGCGTACACGACGAACGGGGCGTGGGATCGCATCGGGCCCTCCCGCGGGCCGAGGGCCCGCCGTCCGGGCGTAGCCGCCTGCGCCGCGCGCCGGACGGCGGCCGGCCGCGGGGCGCCGGAGGTCGGCTGCGGTGCGACGGTTCCGTCGCGCGACGCGCCCGCCGCGGGCTACTCGTGGCCCGCCGCGGCGCGGCGGCGGCGGCGCGCCGCCGCGAGCATCACGACGCAGAGGACGGTGATCGCGGCGAGGCCGGCCCAGACCTCGGTGCGCAGGCCGGCGCCCGCGAGGTCGGTGGCGGTGAGGAGGCGGTCCTGCGCGTCGAACGACGCGACCGACGCCTGGACGAGCTTGAGCTCGGTGCCGTCGATGCCCTCGCACCGCCACGTGTGCGCGATCCGGCGGACCGGCGACGCCTCGGGGACCGACGTCGCCACCTCGAACGGCGCGGCCACGACGAGCGCGTCGGCGCCCTTCGCCGCGAAGACCTCCTTCTTGCGCGCCCGCGGCAGCGCCGCCGCGCGCGTCGCGTCGTCGAGGGTCCGCTGCGGGAGGAGCGCCACGGTGACCATGCCGAACACGGACAGGTCCCTCGCCGCGGGGTCGAGCGGGCGCAGGCCGGTGGTGCTCACGTCCGAGTCGCGGCCGTACTTGGAGGCGTCGAGGAACGCGACGTACCACGCCGCGGTCCCGTCCGTCGCGCCGCCCGCGGGAGCGCCGCGCGGCGGCACGAAGACCCGGGCGTCGGCGGCGGGGCGCTCGCCCCCGCCGTTCAGCGCGCGCACCGTCGGGGCCCAGGCCGCGTCGCCGGCCTCGCGGGTGGCGACGGCCTCCCAGGTGTCGTCGGCCCGCGCGACGACCGGCCGTGCGAGCCGGGCCGCGAGCGGGCCCCACTCGATCGTCGCGGTCGCGCGCACGGGCGCGGTGCCCGGCACCGCGACGTCGGCGCGCGTCGTCCGCGCGGCGACCCCGCAGGCCAGGACCGCCCCGACGGCGATGCGCAGCACGAGCGAGCGAGCCATGGCGCTACCTCCGGCGGCATCGTAGCCGAAGCGTCATCGGTGGGGCGCCGCCGCAACTTCCGACGCACGGACGGGCCCGGTGCGCCGTACGATGGCCCACCGTCCCGGGAGCCGGTTCCCGGGGTCCCGCAACGTCCTACGAGGTGTCCCGTGGCCAAGGGTCAGGTCAAGCAGTCGAAGAACAACAAGCCGAAGCTCACCGTGAAGGAGAAGTTCGCGAAGAAGGCGGCCAAGAAGGCGGCCAAGAAGGCCGCCAAGATGAAGTAGCGCGCCCGCGGTGTTCCTGGGGGCGCGCCCGAAGGCGCGCCCGGGGTGAACGCCGAACTCGGCGGCCCGGCGGGAACCCCCCGCCGGGCCGCGCTCGTTCCCGGGCCCCCGCGTCACTTGGGGAGCGCGTCGGCCCCGGCCCTGGCGGCGGGCCCGTCCCGCCGCACCCGCAGGTCGCCCGCCGCCGCGTCGCGGAAGCCGGGGTCTTTGCCGTAGACGCCGTCGTCCTCCTCGACGGGCAGGCGGACGAGCGCGCGGGTGCGCGCGGGGGCGTCCTCGCACCACCACACGTTGCGCGCGAAGCGGAACGACGCGGGCTCGGTGCCCGAGCCCACGTTGACCCCGCCCTCCGCCCAGCGGTCGGACCGGAACGCGAAGACGTTGTCGGTGACGACGCCGCCCCGCGCGGGCACGAACCCGGGCTCGCGCGTCTCCTGCAGCACGCGCAGGGCCCACCGGCCGGGCAGGTAGACGGTGTTGAAGCGGAAGGTGGCGCCGTCCACGCCCACGAAGGCGATCGGCGTCGTGCTCCCGACGAAGGTGTTGCCCTCGACGACGAGGTCCTTCGCCTCGTACTTCGGCCCCTTCCAGGCCTCGAGCGGCGGCCGGAAGAACGCGAGGCCCGTGCTGCCGCCGGCGTTGACCGCGCGCGCCCCCGCGTGCTCGAAGCGATTGCGGCGGATCGTCACGTCGCGCGTCGCGCCCTTCCCCTGCACGCCCGAGGCGTGTTCGGCGCCGGGCTCGTGGCGGAACGTGTTGCCCTCGATGACGCCGCGCTGGCAGCCGACCATGTCCACCGCCGAGCCGCCGCGGCCCCAGCGCTCGACCGTGCAGCCCTCGACGCGGAAGTCGAGCAGGCCCGACAGCTTGAGCCCGTCGCGGTTGCCGTCCGGGCCCACGTCGCGCACGACGAGGTCGCGCAGCACCACGTGATGGGTCGGCGTGTCCGGCGTGCCGCCGTCGTCGATGTTCAGGCCGTTGCCCGTCGCGCCCTCGAACACGAGGCCGCGCACCTCGAACCACGCGGCGTCGGTGAACTGGAACCCGTTCGCGCCCCCGCGGAACACCGGCGGCTTCGCGGGGTCCTCGGCCTCGAGCACGACGGGCCGGTCCTTCGCGCCCGCGATCCCCTGGAACGCGAGGCCGCCGGCGTAGGTGCCCGGCGCGACGCGGATCCGGCGGCCGGGCCTCGCGTTCGAGAGCGCGGTCCGCAGCGCCTCGAGGGTGCGCACGGTCGTGACGTCGTCGGCCGCGGCCGACGGCGCGGGCCCGAGCGCGAGGAACGAGGCGAGCACCGGGACGAGGCGCCACGGGACGAGGAGCAACGGGAGCGCGCGCCGCGGCGTCGTCATGGGCGCGAGTCTACCGAGCCCGGTCCCGGACGCGCGGGCCACGTCGGGCGCGGCGGCGTACGATCGCGGCGTGCGCGTCGGCCGACCCCGGATGACGGACCTCCCGACGGGCCGGCGCGTGACCGCGACGGTGACGTGGGAGGGGCCGCACCGCGGTCCCGCGACGATGTGGTTCGAGGTGGACGCGCCGTTCGCCGCCGACCTCGAGCCGGCGGTCGCGGCGTTCGCGGTCGCGGCGCTGCCGCTCGCGGCCGGCCTCGGCGAGTCGCGGCTCGTCGTCGAGGGCGCGCTCTGCCCGACGCTGCGCGCGGGCCTCGCGTCGGCGGCGGCCCGGTTCGCCCGTTGGTACCCGACCTGTCGCGTCCCCGAGGTCGCGGCCACCGACGGGCCGCTCGCCGACGGCCCGACGCCGCCGCCGCGGGCCGCCCTGCTGCTCTCGGGCGGGCTGGACAGCCTCTCGCTGCTGCGCCGCAACCGGCAGGAGGTGCCGCTCGACCACCCGCGCGCGTTCCGCGACGCGCTGCTCCTCTTCGGCTGGCACACCGACGACTTCGACGGCGACCGCCCGCGTCCGGAGCGCCTCGCGCTGTTCGCCGCGCAGCGCGCGCGGCTCGACGCGTTCGCGGCCGCGCTGGGCCTGGCGCTGGTGCCCGTGCGGAGCAACGTGCGCACGTTCCATCCGACGTACGCGTGGTCGCGCGACGTCGGGTTCGGCGCGGGGATGCTCGCGACGGCCCATCTGTTCCCGCGGCGGTGGTCGGAGGTCGCCATCGCGTCGGGGGGCTTCCCCGGCGAGCACCCGCCGCACGCGTCGCACCCGGACCTCGACGGCGACTGGTCGTCGGCGTCCCTCCGGACGTGGCACGGCGAACCCGACCGGACGCGGTTCGAGAAGCTGCGCGCGTTCGTCGACGGGCCGGCGGGCCTCGCGGTCCTGGACGTGTGTCTGCACCGGGACTCCGCCGTCGGCCCGCGCGCCAACTGCGGACGCTGCGAGAAGTGCCTGCGCACGCGCCTCGCGTTGACGGCGCTCGGCGCCGAGGGGCGCGCGCCGACGTTCCCGCCGGCGCCGCCGACCGTCGAGGAGGTGCGCGGGATGCGGCTGCCCGTCGCGTTCAGCCGCGCGTTCGTGCAGGAGCTCGCCGGACCGCTCGCCGCGCGCGGGCGGGCCGACCTCGTCGAGGCGCTCGAGGTCGCGGTCGCGCGGGCCGATGCGAAGGAGCGGCGCCGCAACCGGCCGTGGCGGCGGGTCCTCCGCGAGGTGCGCCGGCGGTGGAGGGCGCTCCGCGGGCGCTCGTGACGGGTCGCGGCGACCGGGGGGATGCGAGGGGATCGCGGCGTCCGGCCTGTCCCGGCGTTTGAATACGGACGCTCCCGCGCCGAGGACCGAGCCCCCGATGCCCCGCCGCGTCCTTCCCGCCGCGCTGCTCCTCGCCGTCGCGCTCCTCGGGGCCCGCGAGGCGACCGGCCACGGCGGGCAATATCGCGCGCCCGGCGGCAACGTGCCGCCGTCGCTCCCGCCGCCGACGACCGGCACGGGGAGCACGTGGTGGGACGCGAACCTCGACCTGCTCGCGGGCGAAGGCCCGGTGGCCGGCCCGGTCACGTCCGGCGGCCCCGCCGACGCGGAGCGCGTGCGCAAGGTGCTCCGTGACGACCGCGTCGTGCCGTTCCTGCGGCGGGTCGTGGACGGCGCGCTCGGGCCCGACCCCGACCTCGTCGCGGCCGCCGCGCTGGCGCTCGCGAAGACGACGTCGGAGCCGGCCGACGTGAAGCGGATCCTCGCGCTGTCGGACGACCCCGCGCGCTCCGCGCTGCTGCTCGAGGCGGCGGCGCTCGCGCCGGGGCTCCTGCGTCGCACCGATCCCGCGCTGCGGTTCGACGGCCGGCTCCTCGACCAGGTGCGCCGTCGTTGCCTCGAGGTGTACGACGGCGCGACGCGGGCGCCGCGCCGGCCGCGCGCGCTCGCGGTGCTCGCCCTCGGCCTGCTCGGCGACCAGCCCGGCGTCGCGGCGGACGCGTCGACCCCGCGGCTCGACGTGCCGGCGGCGCTGCTCTCGCGCCTCAAGGAGACCGACGACGTCGAGCTCGAGGTCGCGCTCGTCTTCGCGCTCGGGATGCAGGCGCGGGACACCGTGGACGCCACCGCCCTGACCGCCCTGCGCGACCTCGCGACGACGGGCGCGTCCCCGCCGCGCGAGCGGCCGCCGGTCGTCCACGCGCACGCGCTCCTCGCGCTCGCCCGCCTGGCCGGGCCCGAGTCGAGCGGCCTCCTGCTCGGGTTCCTGCGCACGCGTCACCTGCCGGGCGAGGTGCGGCAGGGCGCCATCGTCGCGCTCGGGCTCGTCGGCCGCGGGCTCGACCCCGTCGCGCGCGTCGCGGCCCTCGCCGAGATCGCCGAACACGCCGACCGCGGCAACCCGGACACCGTGGGCCTCGCCCTGCTGACGCTGGGCCGCCTCCTCGCCACCGCCGTGGAGGACCCCGCGGACCGGCTCTCGCTCGCGTCGCCGCCCGCGGCCCTCCTCCTCCGCGAGATCGCCGACGGCGCCGCGGCCTCGCGGCGCATCGCGTGCCTCGCGACCGGCTTCGCCCTGCGCGCGCCGTCGCCCGCGACGACGGACCCGCTGCGGACGGTCTTCCGCGAGCGCGCGGTCGCCGCGCTCGCGACCGCGGCCGACGACGGCGGCGGCGACCCGGAGCTGCGCGCCGCCGCGCTCGTCGCGCTGGGGCTCGCCCGCGACCCCGGCTCGCTGCCGCGCCTCGCCTCCCTCCTCCCGCGCCGCGACGTCGACGTCGCCCTGCGCGCCCGCGCCGCCACCGCCCTCGGGCTCCTCGGCGACGCCACCGCCGCGCCGCTCGCCGCGCTGCGCAACGCCCTCGCGCCCACCTCGCCCGACGGCGTCCGGCGCGAGGCGGCGCGGTCGCTGGGCCTGCTCGGCGACGCGTCGGCGCTGCCCGTGCTCGTCGAGGAGCTCCGCGCGGACCTCCCCGACGTCGTCCGGTCGCGGTCGGCGGTGGCCCTCGGCGCCCTGCGCCGCGCGGTCGCGGTGGACCCGCTCATCGCGCTGGCGTCGGACCGCGCCGCGGGCGACGTCGCGCGCGCGATCGCCGTCGCGGCGCTCGGCCTGCTCGCCGACCCCGAGCGCGTCCGCAGCCTCTCGCGGTTCTCGACGGACCTCGGCAGTGTCGCGGTCACCGACGCGCTCGGCACCGCGCTCTCGTTGCTCTGAGCCCCGTCAGGGCACGCGCACGCCGACCGCGAACCCGTCCTCGAGCGGGAGCATCGTCGCGCGGAACCGCCCCGAGCGCGCGAGCGTCTCGTTGAACGCGCGGATGCCCGCCGCCGCCGCGGGGTCGTCGCGCTCGAGCGGGAACGCCGCCCGCCGGAACACGTTGTCGGCCACGACGGTGCCCCCGATCCGCAGGTGCCGCCCGGCCCACGCGAGGTACGCGGGGTAGCCCGCCTTGTCGGCGTCGACGAACACGAGGTCGAACGGCCCCTCCGCCTCGATATCCGCCAGCCGCTCGAGCGCGGGGCCCACGTGGACGCGCACGCGCGCCGCCACGCCCGCGCGCGCGAACGACGCCGCCGCGACGCGGGCGTGCCGCGGGTCGAGCTCGAACGTGTCGAG
>JAEUHO010000336.1 GCA_016795345.1 Planctomycetia bacterium
CGCTCGGCACCGGGTTCGGGTCGCCGGCCTTCGGGTAGCGCTGCAGCGTCGTCGCGCCGTGCAACGGCATCGGGTCGCCGACCGCCACCTTCGGCACGCGTCGCTCGTCGAGCCGCAGGAACGCGAGGCGCGTCCCGTCGGGGCTCCACTGGATCGCCGTCGTGACGTCGAGCTCCTCGGGGTAGACCCAGTCGAGCGTCGCGTTCAGGAGGTCGTCGCTCCCGTCGAACGTGCGCCGCGTCTCCACGGGGCCGTCGGGCCCCGCGCGGCCCACCCACAGCTCGCCGTCGCGCGAGAACGCGACCGCGTCGCCGGCCGGCGACGGCACGACGTCCGCGATCGGGCGCGTCGTCCGCGTGAGCCGCGCGCGGGTCCCGCGCACGAGGTCCACGGCGAACACGTCGCCGTCCACCGGCAGCACCAGCACCTCGCCGCCGCGCGCCCAGAGATGGCTCGGGGGCCCCGCGCGACCGATGCCGCGCATCGGCACCGCGGGCGCGCCGTCCCGCGTCGCCGCGGCGTCGGCCGGCGCGGCGAGGCGGGTCGCGTGCCCGGTGGCCGCGTCCACCTCGAACAACACGCGCTCCGGCCCGCTCCCGCGCCACTCGACCCACGCGTCGCGCCCCGGCCGCCACGACGCGATCGGCGGGCCGCCGACGGTGAGCGCCGGGCCGTCCACCATCCGCTCGACGGTGAGCGGCGGCGCCGCGGCCGGCGCGTCGGGCGGGTTCCCGAGGGCGTCCC
Organism: Planctomycetia bacterium; assembly: GCA_016795345.1. Classification (GTDB taxonomy): domain Bacteria; phylum Planctomycetota; class PLA2; order PLA2; family JAEUHO01; genus JAEUHO01. Next base: position 745 of record JAEUHO010000336.1, read on the forward strand.
GGCTCGCGCCCGACCCGAGCGCCAGGACGACGAGGAGCGACGGGACCAGGACGCGGCGGGGGCTCGGCACGGGCGGCACGCTACCCGATGCGGCTCACCCGGTGTCGGTGGGGGAGGTTAGGCTCTTGTTCGTATGTCCGACCCGATACCCCCTCCCGCGCCCCGCCGCCGGTCGCTCCACCGGCCGGCGACCCTCCCGCCGGAGGCCGCGTCGACGCTGCCCCCTCCGGGACCGCAAGGCCCGCCCGCCCGTACGTCGTCCGGCGACGTCTCGTCACACGGCACGCGCTCCGGCCGCAAGCGGCTCGGCTTCACGGGTTCCCGCGGCATCTCCGGCGGCCCGGTGGCGCGCGCGGACGACCCGCCGCGTCGCCGGCGTCGTCCGCCGCCGGTCCGACTGGTCGCGCCGGACCGGCCGAGCCCGGCGCGTCCGGGCGAGGACGTCGCCTTCGCGCGGGTCGCGGGCCGGGCCCTCGTCGGCGCGGGTCTGCGCCCGGGCGATCACGTCTTCCTGTGGAGGACGCGCGTCGCGCCCGACGGAGCGCTCGCCTCCGTCGTGGACCGCTCCGGCCGCGGGGCCGTCTGGCGGGTCCGCCACGACCGCGATGCGCTCGCGCTCTACGACGGCGGCGCGACCCGCGTCGGACGCACGGGCCCGTGGCCCGAGGTGACGGGCGTGGTCGTCGGCATCCTGCGCAAGTTCGACCTCGACGACGCCGGCGACCGGGCCTCGCGGTCCCGTTCCGTCGACCGGACCCCGAGGCCCGGGGAGACGTAGTGTGGGCGACGCAGGATGGGGAACGCTGCGCGGGAGACGGTTCGCGGCGCGTTAGTCCGCGTCGTCGTGCGAGCGCGTGATGATCGACGTCCAGCGCGTGAGCACGCCGCCCGCGGTCCGCGTCTCGCGGCGCCCGGTGACCGCGAACGCGCTCGCGCTCGTGCAGCGCAACGCGACGAAGTCGACCGCGAACCCGTCGCGGTCGAGGTACGCGACGCCGTCCGGCGAGAGGTCCACGAAGCCGTTCGCGGGGACGGTGAGGGTCGCGAGGGGGGTCGGGGCGGCGTCGAAGCCGTCGGGCTGCGGGACGATGACGCCGACGTTGACCGTGATCTCGACCGCGTTCGGGTTGTGGACCGTGATCCACTGCCGCGCGTTCACGTCGAGCACCTCCTCCGTGAGGACGCCCATCGCGTCCACCACGTGCCCGGCGGGCTGGGGGCGCGTCGTCCCGAGGTGGAGGAGGATCAGCGGGTCGAACTGGCGCACGCTCACGTCGACGTCGTCGGGGACGAAGAGCTCGAGGCGGGCGCGCAGGAGCGTCGCGGAGAGCGTCGCGTCGCCGAACAGGTCCGCCAGCGGGGCGTCCGTGGTGGTGATCACGCGCGTCTCGTGGGCCCCGAGGGCGATCGAGCGCGACGCGAGGAGGATCGCGGTGCCGTCGTTGCGGCGGACCTGGCGCAGCTCGACCTGGCGCGCGGAGCCCGCCGTGTTGGTCAGGATCAGCGCGAAGTCGTTGTAGGTGTTCGGGGCCGCGTGGTCGAGGCCGAACGAGACGTCGGTCTCGAGGAAGCGGTCGCGCCGGGTGACGGGCGGCACGCCGTCGTAGGCGAGGTCGTTGGCGCCCTCGACCACCGTCGCGAAGAAGGGCGCGGCCGAGGTGAAGACCACGGTGCCGAAGAAGCCGGAGCCGAACGTGGACGGGTCGAGGAAGGTCGTCTCGAACGGGTCGAGCGCGACGGGGACCGACGTGCCCGCGACCGCGTCGGTGCCCGGCGAGGGCGAGGCCCACGCCGTCGCGGTGACGACGTTCGCGGCGCCGGTGGCGTTCGTGACGCGGATCGACGTCGCCTCGAGCGAGACGGCGACGGACTGCGTCGTGGTGGGCGGCGGCGCGCCGAGGTCGCCGAGCGGGCACGCGCGCGAGGCTTCGTCGACGGGCCCGCTCGGGTCCGTGTGCGCGTACGAGACCTCGACCTCGGCGGACGCCGTCGTGACGAGGAACCACGCCGTGGTCGGCGCGCCCACGAAGACGAGCGTCTGGCTGTCGTAGCCGTCGAGCGCGACGGCGCCGACGCCGCCGGGCGTGCCGTCGTAGGCGTACGGCGTGAGCGTCGCGGTCGCGTTCGACGGGCTCAGGTTGTGGAAGGTGACGTAGAGGCGCTGCGAGCCGGTCGTGGTGACGAAGGGCACGCCCCAGTGGACGGGGCCGGCGTCGAGCCCGCCGCCTCCGCCGCCCCCCCCGCCGCCGCACCCCCAGAGACCGATCGCGAGGACGAGACCGAGGACCGAGCGGCAACGGGACATCGAGGGACCTCCGCCAGCAGCGACCACCCCGGGGAGAGAGTAGACGATCTCCGCGTTCCTGGCCCGGGACCCGTGGATGTTAGGATTCCGTACGCATTCGAGCCGCCCCTCGAGGCCTTGGGGGCGCGTCCCGCACGCGGGGCGCGGCCCCACGGATCCCCCTGTCCCGGATTCCCACCTTTGGTCGTCCCGCCGTCCCCGGCCGATCCGGTCCCCGCAGGCCCGTCGCCCGACCCGGTCCCGCCGGGCGGCGCGCGCCCCGGGGCCGCCGCGGGCGACGCGTCGGGCCCGCCGGGCCAGGGGGGCGCCGGCGTCGCGGGGCGACGCACGTGGTTCCTCGTCGACCTCGACGCGTTCTACGTCTCGGTCGAGCAGCGACGCGACCCCTCGCTGCGCGGTCGGTGCGTCGTCGTCGGCGCGCCGCCGGGCAGCCGCGGCGTCGTGTGCTCGGCGTCGTACGAGGCGCGCCGCTTCGGCGTGCGCAGCGCCATGCCCTCGAGCCGTGCCGCCGCGATGTGCCCGGGCCTCGTGTTCGTGCCGCCGGACTTCGCGGCGTACGAGCGGGCCTCCGCGGAGGTCTTCGAGGTGTTCCGCGCGTTCGCCCCGCGGGTGACGCCGATGTCCCTCGACGAGGCCTACCTCGAGCTGACCGGCTGCGAGCGCGTGCACGCGCGGAAGGGCGTGGTGCGCCCGTGGCTCGACGTCGCGGGCGACCTCCGCGCGGACGTGCTCGCCCGGACGGAGCTGTCGGTGTCGGTCGGCATCGGCGGCACGCGCACCGTCGCGAAGGTCGCGGCGAACCTTGCGAAGCCCGCGGGCGTGCTCGAGGTCCCGGCGGGCGCGGAGGCGGCCTTCCTCGCCGGGCTCGCGGTGGAGGAGCTCCCCGGCGTCGGCGAGACGACGCGCGCGGCGCTCGCCCGCCTCGGCCTCGTCCGCGTCGGCGACCTCGCGCGCGCGCCCGCGGACGTGCTCGAGCGCGCGCTCGGTCGCCACGGGCTCCGGTTGGCGAGGCACGCGCGCGGCGAGGAGGGCGACGACGACGACGCCGAGCCCGCGACGCGATCGTTGTCGCGGGAGACCTCGTTCGAGCGCGACGTCGCCGACACGGAGCGGCTCGCGGCGGTGCTCTCGGACCTCGCCCAGCACGCGTGCGCGGCGCTGCGTGCCTCGGGCCTCCTCGCGAAGTCCGTGGGCGTGAAGCTGCGCGACGCGTCGTTCCGCACGACGGAGGCGCGCCGGCGCCTGCCGGAGCCCACCGACCGCGACCGCGACGTGCTCGCGGCCGCCGACGCGATCCTCCGCCAGCGCCACGACGGCCGCACGCCCCTGCGGCTCGTGGGCGTCGCGTTGCACGGCCTCGTGCCCGCGGGCGACCGCACGCCGGGCCTCTTCGACCATCTCGAGACCGGGAGCGGCGGGCCCGCGGCCGGCCGGCTCGACGCCGCGCTCGACGCCCTGCGCGCGCGCCACGGCTTCGGCGCGGTGGTGCGCGGCCGCGCGATCGACGGCGGCGGCGACGTCCCGCCGGGCCGCGCGCGCCACCGCTGACGCGGGCGCCCCCCGCGACCGCGCGGCGCGCGGACCCGCGCCCGGTCCGTTCCGCGCGCGGCGACGGACCGGGCTACAGCGCCCGCAGGGACGGGTGCTTGCGCCGCATGCCGTCGTGGAACCACGTCGGGTACCCCGCCCACCGCGCGCGCACCACCTCGAGGTCCTCGCGGTCGGGGTCCACGAGGAACGCGCCCTCCGACGTGCGGCCGACGACGAGCGGCACCTTCACCCACTCGCCGCGGCGCGCGACGACCTTCCACGCGCGGACGTCGTCGGTGACGTCCTCCGCGACGTACCGCTCGGCGACCTCGATGCCCCGCAGCACGTCGAAGAGGTACATCGACAGGACGGCGAGGTCCTGCGGGAACGCCGGCGCCGGGTCGGCGCGGACGGCGTCGTAGCGGAGCCGCCCGTCGCGGATCGCCGCGTAAGCCTCCTCGCGCGGCAGGTCCTGGAAGAGGTCGAGGTCCTCCGCCTCGAGCGCGTCCGGCAGGTTCTGGCGGTCCGCGCCGTGCACCGGGACGTCGAGGTGGTACCGCCAGGCGGTGATCGGGAAGTCGTCCACGGACCGATGCTACCGTGGGGCGCCATGCGCTCCCGAGCCCCGATCGTCGCCGGCCTCGTCGTGTCGTCGCTCCTCGCCGCGTGCGGTCGCGACGCGCCGCCCGCGCGCGGCGGGGCCGGGGCCTCCGCCGGCGCGGCGTCCGTCGATCGTTCGTCGCCGGACGTCGTGTGGAAGGCGGCGCACGCCGCGCTCGCGGACGGCGACCTCGCAAGGCTGCGGCCCTACCTGACGCCGGCCGGGGAGCTGCGGTTGTCGCGCGACCTCGAGGCCTGGCGGGCCCTGCTCGTCGACCCGGCCACGGGCCCCCGCGTCGCGACGCGCGTCAAGCTGCCCGACGACCCGACGGCGCGCGCGGCCGCGCAGGCCGCGCTCGCGACGGGGGACGCGGCGGCGTTGCTGCGCGTGTACGTCGCGTCGGAGCCGCGCGCGCCCTGGGCGCCGCTGCCGACCCGCACCGGCGCCGACGGCGACCGCGTCGACCTCGAGGTGCCGGCGCACGGGGGCGAGACCCGTCCCGTCCGGCTGGTCCGGACGGACGACGGCTGGCGGATCGACCGCTTGGCCCTGTGAACCCGCCGCCGGGGGGCCCGCCGGCCCGGCCGCCGCACGCGAGGCCCCGCGCCGACCGCGGTCGCGCTCGGGTCCGGCCTTGCGGCGCCCCGTGGTTTCGGGAACGATCCCCGCATGGTCCCGCCCACCACCCCGGCCGTGCTCTCCTGGCCCGCCGAGGTGACCACCGACGCCGTGGCGTCGCTCGAGCGCGAGGCCGGCACCACGCTCGGTCCCGCCGACAACACGCTCGTCGTCGATCTCACGCGCACGACGTTCCTCTCGTCGAGCGGGCTCGGGCTCCTCGTCCGGACGGGCAAGATGCTCGCGGAGCGTGGCGGCGGGCTCGCGCTCGCGCATCCGCAGCCGGGGGTCGCGCGGCTGCTGCGCGCCGTCGGGCTCGACGCGGTGATCCCGTCGTTCTCGAGCGTCGAGGCCGCGCGCACGCACCTCCGCAAGCCGGCGGCGCGCTGACCGCGCGGAGGGCCCTCCCGTGGTCGCCGCCCGTCGCGCCCCGCGCCTCCACCCCCACGAACGCCGCGCGCGGCTCCTCGCGGCGGCGGTGCGCGTGCTGGTGCGGCGGGGCGTCGCGCGCACGCAGGTGAGCGACATCGTCCGCGAGGCGGGCGTGTCGCGCGGCACCTTCTACAAGCAGTTCGACTCCAAGCGCCACGCGCTGGGCGTCGCGGCGCGCGAGCTCCTCGACCGGATGCTGCCCGCGCTCCCGCGGCTCGCCGCGGTCACGACGCGCGCGGAGCTCGAGGGCGCCCTCGCCGCGCTGCACGCGCACGTGTTGTCGGCGGCGCTCGCCGACCGCGACGTCGCGCGCCTCGTCCTCGTCGGCGGCGCCGGCAACGAGCCCGAGGCCGCGCGGTTCATCGCCGCCCACGAGGAGGCCTGGCGCCGGCTCGTCGGCAAGCTGCTCTCCCGCGCCCGGGCCGCGAAGCTGCTGCGCGACGGCGTGGACGCCGCGCTGGCCACGTCGATGATCGTCGGCGGCGTGCAGCACGTGCTGCGCGCCACCGCGCGCGCCGGCACGGGCGACTCGGCCACGCTGGCGGCGGCGCTCGCGCGCCTCCACGCGGACGCGATCTCCGGGTGACGCGCCGGCGCGCGCGCCGACGTCAGGCGTCCGCGGGCAGCCCCGCCGCCGCGAGCAGCGCGCGCCACGCCGGCTCGGCGACCGGCATCACCGACAGCCGGGGCATCCGCACCAGCGCGAGGTCCGCGCAACGCGCGTCCGCCTTGATGGCCGCGAGCGTCACCGGCGTCGCCGCCGCGGCGACGGGCACGAGGTCGACGGCGAGCGCCTTGCCCGCGGGGTCCGTCGCGTCGGGCTTCGGCGCGCTCGCGACGCGCGCGAGCCCGGCCAGCGCCTTCTCCTTGCCCGTGTGGTAGACGAGCACGAGATCGCCCTTGCGCATGGTCGCGAGGTGGCGCTGCGCGAGCGCGTTGCGCACGCCGTCCCACGTCACGCGGCGGTCCTTCGCGAGCGTCGCGTACGCGAGCTCGGTGGGCTCCGTCTTCACGAGGAAGCGGCGCGGCGCCGCCTCCCCCGCGGGGGAGGCGGGTTTCGGGGACGCGGGTGTCGTGCGGGTCGTCGTCATGGCGGGCTCCGGGAGGGCGCGGTCGTCGGGGTTGTCCGAGGGGTCGCGAAGCGCGGGCCCGCAGGGCCCGCACGCCGAGCGGGTCATCGGGGGGTTCGGGCCCCGAGAACCGAGCGACGGCGAGTTCTTCACAGCCTTTCGGGCGCCGGGCGAACGCCGCGCGGCGGTCCTCCCGTACTCGCGCGAGGCGCCCTTCGGTTGCGTTCCGTCCGGCGCGCGAGCCTCCGACGCAGCGGGTCGGGGCCTCACCTCCGCACGTCGAGCACGACGTGCAGGTCGCCCGCGTCGCCGTCCTCCTCGTCGTGGGCCTCGGGGCCGGGCGGGTCGTCGCCCTCGTCGGCGACCCCGGTGCCCTCGAACGTGAGGATGTCGCCGGCCTTCGCGTCGGCGGGCACGTCCACGTCGAGGGGCTCGTCGAGCACCGTGAGCGCCACCGTCGTCCCGCGGAGGGCCTCGAGCTCGCGCCGCCGCAGCCGGAGCTCGACGAACAGGTCGAGGTCCACCTGCCAGACGCCGTCCTCGAGCTCCTCGCCGCGGCGCCACCAGCCCGGGGGCGTCTCGAGGCCGGCCCGGAACCGCTGGTGCGCGTCGAACAGGTCGTCCTCGTCCACCAGGGTCCGCACCCCCGCGCGGTCCTCGAGGTGGTGCTGCACCTCGTGTTCGATCGTCTCGCGGAGCTCCGCGTCCACGTCGAACTTCCGGTCGCGCCGTGCGAGCTCGACGAACGAGCCGTAGTAGAGGTGGATGATGGACCGCACCAGCTCGCTGCCGGTCATGGCCACCATCGCCGACGGCTCCTGCTCGCCCAGCGTCATGACGTCGTCGATCAGCGGGTGGCGCTTCGCCTCGCGGTGCACCACGACGTCCTCGACGCCCTCGAGGTACTCCGCGGGGATCTCCCGGGTCAGGGCCCGGGCCCGCGCCGCGAAGGCCTCGTAGGGGGGGACGACCGGGCGGGACACCGGCGGCAGCCTACCGGATTCCCCTGGGCGGGGGCCTCGCGGGCGGGGGATGCTCGACGGACGCTTCCGGAGGCCCCATGCACCGCCGCGTCCTCGCTCTCGCGCTCGCCCTGCCCGCCGCCCTCCTCGCCGCCCGCGCGACGGTCGAGGGAGCGGACGCGCCCGCCGCGCCGCCGGCCGCGGCGTCGCCCGCCGTGGCCCACCCGCCCATGCCGGGCGAGGAGCGCCACCTCGCCAACATCCGCCAGCTGACCTTCGGCGGCGAGAACGCCGAGGCCTACTGGAGCTACGCCGACGACCTCGTCGTGTTCCAGACGACGCGCCCGCCCTACACGGCGGACCAGATCTTCACGATGAAGCCGGACGGCAGCGACCTCCGTCTCGTCAGCACCGGGAAGGGCCGCACGACCTGCGCCTACTTCCTCCCCGGCGGCAAGCGCATCGTCTACGCCTCGACCCACCACGTCGCCGACGAGCCGCCGAAGCCGCCGGACCGCTCCGCCGGCTACGTCTGGGGCATCTTCGCCTACGACCTCTTCGCCTGCGACCTCGACGGCGGCAACCTCGTCCGCCTCACCGACGACCCGGGCTACGACGCCGAGGCCACCGTCTCGCCCAAGGGCGACCGCATGGTCTTCACGTCGTCACGCGACGGCGACCTCGACCTCTACACGATGGCGCTCGACGGCACCGACGTGAAGCGCCTCACCGACGCCGTCGGCTACGACGGCGGCGCGGTGTGGTCGCCGGACGGCAAGCAGATCGCCTGGCGCGCCCACCACCCCCAGGACGACGCCGGCAAGGCCGACTTCAAGGGCCTGCTCGCACGCGGCATGGTGCGCCCGACGAAGCTCGACCTCTGGGTGATGAACGCCGACGGCACCGACAAGCGCCGCATCACGACGCTCGAGAAGGCGTCGTTCGGCCCCTTCTTCACGCCGGACGGCAAGGGTCTGCTCTTCTCCTCGAACCTCGCCGACCCGAAGGGCCGTTCGTTCGACCTGCACCTCGTCAAGCTCGACGGGACGGGCCTCGAGCGCGTGACCTTCTTCAGCAACGACAAACACGACGACTTCGACGGCTTCCCGATGTTCAGCTTCGACGGCAAGCGCCTGCTGTGGTGCAGCAACCGCCACAACGCGCGGCCGAACGAGACGAACGTCTTCGTGGCCGACTGGATCCCGTAGCCCCTCGCCGGGCGCCGCCCGCGGTCGGCTGCTCCGGGACGC